>NZ_JBFTNE010000018.1:0-83415 GCF_056397325.1 Cupriavidus sp. 05N39 | reverse complement strand
GGAAGAAGGCCTGCGTTTCGCCATCCGTGAAGGCGGTCGTACCGTCGGCGCCGGCGTCGTGGCAAAGATCCTCGACTAAGCAAACTTCCTGGAGCAGGCTGGCGGTACAATACCGCCGGCCTGTTCCCTTGTTCCAGGGCGCTCGCCGCCCATCGCTCTTTTAAGGAAATATCATGCAGAACCAGAAGATCCGTATCCGCCTGAAGGCTTTCGACTATCGCCTGATCGACCAGTCGGCAGCCGAAATCGTGGATACCGCCAAGCGTACCGGCGCGATCGTCAAGGGCCCGGTGCCCCTGCCGACCCGTATCCAGCGCTTCGACATCCTGCGTTCGCCGCACGTCAACAAGACGAGCCGTGATCAGTTCGAGATCCGTACTCACCAGCGCCTGATGGACATTGTCGATCCTACCGACAAGACCGTTGACGCACTGATGAAGCTCGACCTGCCGGCCGGCGTCGACGTCGAAATCAAGGTGTAAGGTATTCCGCACAAGACCGCCCCTGGCGGTTTTGCGCAAACAGAAACGGCGAACTTCGGTTCGCCGTTTCTGTTTTTGTGCCCCCCTCTCCCCGTTGCACGGCCGGCTAGGCGGGCCCGCGCCGGCGGAGCGTCTGCCCCGGTGGCTCGCCGAAACTCTTGCGATATTCCACACTGAAGCGCCCCAGGTGGCTGAAGCCCCAGCGCAAGGCCGCGGCGGTGACCGAATCGAGGGCCCGGTCGTTCAACAAGTCCTGATGCACCCGTTCCAGCCGGACTGCGCGCAGGTATGCCATCGGGCTGATGCCGCGGTGCTCGCGAAATCCCGCATACAGCCCGCGCAGGCTGACGCCGGCCACTTCGGCCAGCAAGGCTGGCGTCAACGGTGCGTTGGCATGGGCATGGATGTACTCTTCGACCAGTTTCACATGACGCGGTGCCAGGGGTTTGCCGCGCGCCCGCAGTGCTTCGCTGAGACTGTGGGGCTGCACCGTCAATAGCGTGCCGATCACCAACTGCTCCAGCTGGCAGGCAGTGAGCGGATGCCGGGCCGCATCCGGTGCCAGCGCCATCACATCCGCCAGGTAGTGCACCATCTGGTACCACGCCGCCAGACGCCGCCACGGCATGCCTAGCTCGAAACGCAGCGGTTGTTGGGGACGATGGCCCAGGTACGCCGCGCACACCCGCTCCAGCGCGCCGCGCTCGACGCGCACGATCAACTGGTCGCTGTCGCGGCTCCAGCGCATTCGCACCGGATCGCAAGGCGTCAGCACCGAAGCGGTTTCCCGGTCGGAAAGGATCTCCTGCTGGCCGCAACGGATTTCCGCATGGCCGGCTATGGGCATCTGCACCAGCAGGAAGTCGTCAAGCGGCCCGGGCTCGATCTGCACCTCGGCCCCATAGGCCAGCCGGTTGAATGAGACCGCGCCAAGGGGCGCATGATACATGCGCGCCGCCAGCGCGGTGCCGCCGATGGTGAGCTTGTGCGGCTTGAACACCATGCCGACGGCGGCCCGCGTCTCGGCCTGGTCGGTCGAGGCGAAGACCAGCCGGGTAGGGTCGTCTAGCAGGGCGCCAGCCAGCGGCTCGGTGGCCGTGGCCGCGGGGGGCTGCGGCATTGTCTCGCTCCTCGGCATCATTGGCGCGCCGTTCCTGGTGGGGGATCCTCCTGCCTGCGGACCGTGCTGCTGCGTTGCCGCATTGGCCCCGCGCTGGTCTGCGGACGGAATCCTTCACATCACTATAGTGGATCGCTTCCTCGCGCCACTTGCCCGCCCCGCCATTTTCCTGCACTAATCGGATAGCCGCTGCAGCCGGTGGCTAGTTTGCTGCGGTGCGGATCGCCCATGATCGAATCCAGCACGGCAGCCCAACCCCCAAGAACAAAGGAGCGCAGCCCATGGGCCAGACTATCCAGATCCAAGCCGCCGACGGCAGCGGCACATTCAATGCCTACCTGGCCACGCCCGAATCGGGCAAGGGGCCTGGCATCGTGTTGTGCCAGGAAATCTTCGGCGTCAACGCCACTATGCGCGCCGTGGCGGACTACTACGCCGAGGAAGGCTACACGGTCCTGGTGCCGGACCTGTTCTGGCGTATCGCACCCGGCATTGAACTGGGCGACCGCGGCGAAGACTTCCAGCGCGCCCTTGGGCTGTATCAGCGCTTTGATGAGGCCCTCGGCGTCAAGGATGTGGGTTCGGCGCTGGAAGCGCTGCGCGCGCGTCCCGAGTGCGTGGGCCAGACGGGGGTGCTCGGCTTTTGCCTGGGTGGCAAGCTCGCCTACCTGTCCGCCTGCCGCCTGGACAGGGTGGCCTGCGCGGTGGCGTACTACGGCGTCGGCATTGAGCATGCACTGGCCGAGGCAGCCCACATCAAGGGCCGGCTGGTGCTGCATGTGGCCGAGCGCGACGGCTTCTGCCCGCCGGAGGCGCAAGCGCAGATCCGCGCTGCCCTGGGCGGCAAGGATGGCATTGAGCTGTATGTCTATCCCGGCGTCGATCATGCATTTGCCCGCGCCGGCGGCGAGCACTATGACCGACCGTCCGCGCTGATGGCGCACCAGCGGTCGATTGGCGCGCTGCGCGCAGAGATGGGTCCGCACTACGACTTCTCGGCCCTCTGGGACAAGCACTGCGAATACGAATTCGCCACCCGCGATGTCGATGCCACGATGGCGACCATGGTGGCGGAGCCCTACGTCAACCATATCCCGACCATGACCGGTGGCGTCGGCTATCGGCAGCTCAAGCGCTTCTACCAGAACCACTTTGTCCACAGCARCCCGCCGGACACCACGCTGATTCCGCTGTCACGTACGGTGGGCGCCAGCCAGATCGTCGACGAGCTGCTGTTCTGCTTCACGCATACCTGCGAGATTGACTGGATGCTGCCTGGCGTGCCACCCACTGGCAAGCGAGTGGAGATTCCGCTTGTCGCCATCGTCAAGTTCCGTGGCGACAAGCTTTACCACGAGCACATCTACTGGGACCAGGCCAGCGTGCTGGTGCAGATCGGCAAGCTCGATCCGACCGGGCTGCCCGTGGCCGGCATCAAGACTGCCCGCAAGCTGCTCGATGAAACGTTGCCCTCCAACGCGCTGATGGCACGCTGGCAGGAGAGCGAAGGCAAGTAGGCGGGGCGGGACCGCCGCCCCGGCAATCGACAAAATCAAAGCAAAAGGGGCGTGCCCGGCGCGCGCCGCGGGTACCGCTTGGTCCCTGCGGCGCATGGGCAACGCACCGATACAAGGAGACAACGTCATGAAAGGACTGCAGGACAAAGTCGCCATCGTCAGCGGCGGCGCCACCCTTATCGGCGCGGGCGTGGCGAAGGCCTTCGTCGAGGCCGGCACGCGAGTGGCGATTCTCGATATCGATGCCGCCGGCGGCGAGCGTGTCGCCGGCGAGCTGGGCGAACGAGCACGCTTCATTCGCGCCGACATCACCGACGACGCCGAGGTGGCCGCGGCCGTGTCGCAGGTCACGCGGCACTTCGGCGGCATCGATTACCTCGTCAACCTGGCCTGCACCTATCTCGATGACGGCTTCAAATCGAACCGCCGCGACTGGCTCACCGCGCTCGACGTCAATGTGGTCTCCAGCGTGATGCTGGCCCAGGCCGTCCACGAGGGAATGCGCGCGCGCGGCGGTGGCGCGATCGTCAACCTCACCAGCATCTCGGCCAACGTGGCGCAGACCGGCCGCTGGCTCTATCCGGCCTCCAAGGCAGCGATCCGGCAGCTCACCCGCAGCATGGCGATGGACCTCGCGCCCGACCATATCCGCGTCAACGCTGTCTCGCCGGGCTGGACCTGGTGCCGGCTGATGGACGAGGTCAGCGGTGGCAACCGCGAGCGTACCGATCGCGTGGCGGCGGACTTCCACCTGCTGGGCCGCGTGGGCGAGCCCGATGAAGTGGCCCAGGTGGTGCTGTTTCTCTGCTCGGACCATGCCAGCTTTGTCACCGGCGCCGACTACGCGGTGGACGGCGGCTACTCGGCGATGGGCCCGGAGCAAAACGTGCCCGCCATCCCGCGCCTGGCCGGCTGAAACCGCGATGCGGGACTTCGACTTTCACGCTGAACCTTCAAGTAGGAGATTGCCATGAGCCAACGCATTGCCATCGTCGGCGCCGGCCAGTCCGGCCTGCAGATGGCCCTGGGCCTGCAAGCCAAGGGCTACCGGGTCACGCTGCTGACCAATCGCACGCCGGACCAGGTCCGCGCGGGCAAGGTCATGTCCAGCCAGTGCATGTTCGATCGCGCGCTGCAGACCGAGCGAGAGCTGGGCTTGAACTGGTGGGATGATGCGTGCCCGCCGGTGGAAGGGATCGGCCTGGCGATTCCGCATCCGGAACAGCCTGCCGCCAGGTTGATCGACTGGGCTGCCCGGCTCGACCATCCGGCCCAAGCGGTGGACCAGCGACTCAAGATGCCGGCCTGGATGGAAGCCTTCGCGCAACGCGGTGGCGACCTGCGCATTGCCGATGCCGGCGTCGATGAACTGGAAGCGCTGGCTCGCGAGCATGATCTTGTGCTGCTTGCGGCTGGCAAGGGCGAGATCGTCAGCCGTTTCGAGCGGGACGCCACGCGCAGTCCTTTCAGCGCGCCGCAGCGTTCGCTTGCCCTGACCTATGTGAACGCAATGGCGCCGCGCACCCCGTTCTCGCGGGTTTGCTTCAACTTGATTCCCGGCATTGGCGAATACTTCGTCTTCCCGGCCCTGACGCTATCCGGCCCCTGCGAGATCATGGTGTTCGAGGGCATACCGGGCGGCCCGATGGACCGCTGGGCCGATGCGCGTACGCCGGAGCAGCACCTCGCCGAGAGTCTGCGCATCCTGCGCACCTGGTTGCCGTGGGAGGCGGAGCGCTGCGATGCGGTGACGCTGACCGACGAGCAAGGCATTCTCGCCGGCCGCTTCGCCCCGACCGTGCGCCGGCCGGTGATGACCTTGCCCTCGGGCCGGCTCGTGTTCGGCATGGCCGACGCTGTCCTCGTCAACGATCCCATTACCGGACAGGGCTCCAACAACGCCGCCAAGTGCTGCAAGGTGTATCTGGATGCCATCATTGCGCACGGCGATCGCGGTTTCGACGGGGACTGGATGGAGCAGACGTTCGCGCGCTACTGGCAGTACGCCGGCGACGTAGTGAACTGGACCAACTCCCTGCTCACGCCACCGCCAGCGCATATCCTGTCGCTGCTGGGCGCGGCAGGCCATGCGCCAGAGCTGGCCGCCCGCATTGCCAATGGCTTCGATAATCCGCCGGACTTCTTCCCCTGGTGGTCAGATTCCGCTGCCTGCCAGCAGTTGATTGACCAGCATCTGCCTCAGGCGGCCTGATATGGAAGCCGCTTGCGCTGTGCTGGATACCAGGGCGCTGCGGCGGGCCTGTGGCCGCTACGCTACTGGCGTGGCGGTCATCGGTGCCTGCGGTGCCGAGGGCCGTCCGATTGGCTTGACCATCAACTCTTTCGCCTCGCTATCCCTGGCGCCCCCGCTGATCTTGTGGAGCCTCGCACTGCACTCGCCAAGCGCCGCGCATTTCGCCGTGGGGAAGCACTTCGGCGTCAGCATCCTGCAGGCGGGCCACGGCGAGCTGGCGCGCCGTTTTGCCACGCCTGCCGAGGACAAGTTTGCCGGCGTCTCCCATCGGCGCTGTGAGCGGGGCGTACCTTATCTCGATGAAGCGTTGGCCACGCTGGCGTGCAGGGTGGAGCGCGCGGACGCGGTAGGAGATCATCTACTGATCGTTGGCGAAGTGCAGGGGTTTGAAGTGGGGGAGGGTGAACCGCTGGTGTTTTTCGGCGGGGAGTTCGTGAAGGTTGGGCGGTAAGGCTTCCGATTCGGTGCCGAAATTGCCACTTTTGCTGTCAAGACGCGCGGTGCCAGCGCCCCGCAACCGTAGTCAACGCCACAAAACAACACCGGCCCCACCGCGCACGCCCCAACTTCCTAAGGCACTCTTGCTCTTTCCAAACCGCTGCGATATAGTGTAAGGCTACCCGTTTGTCTATGGGTAGTGGGCCGGCCAGCTTGGCCGCGCGCAGTCTTCTTCAGCGCAAGCCCCGCACTGCAAACACTGTTTTCGTGTATCAATCAGCCCCGGCCAATCGCAGCTGGGAATGGAGCAAACCATGAGCCTTGGCCTTGTAGGTCGCAAGGTTGGCATGACCCGTATTTTCACGGACGACGGCGATTCAATTCCCGTTACCGTGGTCGAGGTCGGCGACAACCGCGTGACACAAATCAAGACGGACGAGACCGACGGTTATACCTCGGTTCAAGTCACTTTCGGCGCACGCCGCGCTAGCCGCGTCACCAAGCCTTTGGCAGGTCACCTTGCCAAAGCTGGTGTTGAAGCTGGTGAAATCATCCGCGAATTCCGCATCGATGCCGCTAAGGCTGGCGAACTGCAACCCGGCGGCACGCTGTCGGTTGACCTGTTCGAAGTCGGTCAAAAGATCGACGTCCAGGGCGTGACCATCGGTAAGGGCTACGCCGGTACCATCAAGCGTCACCATTTCGCATCGGGTCGTGCCACCCACGGTAACTCGCGTTCGCACAACGTGCCGGGTTCCATCGGTATGGCGCAGGATCCGGGCCGTGTGTTCCCCGGCAAGCGCATGACCGGCCATCTGGGTGACGTCACCCGCACCGTCCAGAACCTGGAAATCGCCAAGATCGACGCAGAGCGCAAGCTGCTGCTGGTCAAGGGCGCCATTCCCGGCTCCAAGGGCGGCAAGGTTATCGTTACCCCGGCCGTCAAGGCCAAAGCCAAAGCTTAAGGAGCGAATCAATGGAACTCAAGCTCCTCCAGGACAATGGCCAGATCGGCGCAAGCGTTGACGCTTCGCCCGAAGTCTTCGGCCGTGACTACAACGAAGCCCTCGTTCACCAGATCGTCGTCGCTTACCAGGCTAACGCTCGCAGCGGTAACCGTAAGCAGAAGGATCGTGAAGAGGTCAAGCACACGACCAAGAAGCCTTGGCGCCAGAAGGGTACGGGTCGCGCCCGTGCCGGTATGTCTTCCTCGCCGCTGTGGCGCGGGGGCGGCCGTATCTTCCCGAATTCGCCGGAAGAGAACTTCACGCAGAAGGTCAACAAGAAGATGTTCCGTGCCGGTATGCGCTCGATTTACTCGCAGCTCGCACGTGAAGGTCGTATCAACGTGGTGGACGGTTTCACCGTCGATGCGCCCAAGACCAAGCTCTTGGCCRACAAGTTCAAGGCCATGGGCCTGGACTCGGTGCTGATCATCACCGACAGCCTCGACGAGAACCTCTACCTGGCTTCGCGCAACCTGCCGCACGTGGCAGTTGTCGAGCCGCGCCAGGCTGACCCGCTGTCGCTCGTGCACTACAAGAAGGTGCTGGTGACCAAGGCAGCCGTCGCGCAGATCGAGGAGTTGCTGAAATGACGCAAGTAGCCAAGAACGATCATCGTTTGATGCAGGTGCTGCTCGCGCCGGTGGTTTCCGAAAAGGCAACCCTGGTCGCCGACAAGAACGAACAAGTCGTGTTCGAAGTCGCTCGCGATGCCAACAAGGCAGACGTGAAGGCGGCAGTCGAACTGCTGTTCAAGGTCGAGGTGCAGTCCGTTCAGATCCTGAACCAAAAGGGCAAGCAAAAGCGTTTTGGCCGTTTCATGGGGCGTCGCAACCACGTGAAGAAGGCTTACGTTTCGCTCAAGCCGGGTCAGGAAATCAATTTTGAAGCGGAGGCCAAGTAATCATGGCACTCGTCAAGACCAAGCCGACGTCCCCGGGCCGTCGCTCCATGGTGAAGGTGGTTAACGCCAACCTGCACAAGGGCGCGCCCCACGCTCCGCTGCTGGAAAAGCAATTCCAGAAGTCGGGCCGTAACAACAACGGTCATATCACCACCCGCCACAAGGGCGGTGGTCATAAGCACCACTATCGCGTGGTCGACTTCAAGCGCAACGACAAGGACGGCATCCCCGCCAAGGTCGAGCGTCTGGAATACGATCCGAACCGCAGCGCCAATATCGCGCTGGTGCTGTTCGCCGACGGCGAACGCCGCTACATCATTGCCACCAAGGGCATGGTAGTTGGCCAGGCGTTGATGAATGGCTCGGAAGCTGCGATCAAGTCGGGTAACAACCTGCCGATCCGCAACATTCCGGTTGGTACCACCATCCACTGCGTGGAAATGCTGCCGGGCAAGGGCGCTCAGATCGCTCGCGCCGCAGGCGGTTCCGCCGTGCTGCTGGCTCGTGAAGGCATCTACGCCCAGGTTCGCCTGCGCTCCGGTGAAGTGCGTCGCGTTCACATCGAATGCCGCGCCACCATCGGTGAAGTCGGTAACGAAGAGCACAGCCTGCGCGTCATCGGCAAGGCCGGTGCAAATCGTTGGCGCGGTATCCGCCCGACGGTTCGCGGCGTTGTGATGAACCCGGTGGACCACCCGCACGGTGGTGGTGAAGGCAAGACCGCCGCAGGTCGTGACCCCGTTTCGCCGTGGGGTACCCCGGCTAAGGGTTACCGTACCCGCAGCAACAAGCGCACTGCCAGCATGATCGTGCAGCGCCGCCACAAGCGTTAATCGGTAGGTAGGAGCCTAGACATGACACGTTCCGCAAAAAAGGGTCCGTTCTGTGACGCCCACCTGCTGAAAAAGGTGGAAGCAGCTGCAGGCGGCAAGGACAAGAAGCCCATCAAGACTTGGTCGCGTCGCTCGACCATTCTGCCGGACTTCATCGGCCTGACGATCGCCGTACACAACGGCCGTCAACACGTGCCGGTGTATGTTTCGGAAAACATGGTTGGCCACAAGCTCGGTGAATTTGCGCTCACGCGTACGTTCAAGGGCCACGCGGCTGACAAGAAAGCGAAGAGGTAAGGTGCCATCATGGAAGTGAAAGCGATTCATCGCGGTGCCCGCATCTCCGCCCAGAAAACGCGCCTGGTCGCTGACCAGATCCGCGGTCTGCCGATCGAGCGCGCGCTCAACGTTCTGACGTTCAGCCCGAAAAAGGCTGCCGTCATCGTGAAGAAGGTGGTCGAATCGGCCATCGCCAACGCCGAGCATAACGAAGGCGCCGACATCGACGAATTGAAGGTCAAGACCATCTTCGTCGACAAGGCAACCTCGCTCAAGCGTTTCACGGCACGAGCAAAGGGCCGCGGCAACCGCATCGAGAAACAAACTTGTCACATCACTGTGACGCTCGGCAACTAAGGAGTCACGATGGGACAGAAGATTCATCCGACTGGCTTCCGTCTGGCCGTCAGCCGTAACTGGGCTTCGCGTTGGTACGCCAACAACACGAAGTTCGCCGGCATGCTGAAGGAAGACATCGAAGTTCGCGAGTTTCTGAAGAAGAAGCTCAAGAACGCTTCGGTAGGCCGCGTCGTGATCGAGCGCCCCGCCCGCAATGCACGTCTCACCATTTATAGCTCGCGTCCGGGCGTGGTGATCGGCAAGAAGGGTGAGGACATCGAACTGCTCAAGGCCGAGCTGCAACGCCGCATGGGTGTGCCCGTGCACGTGAACATCGAGGAAATCCGCAAGCCGGAAACCGATGCGCAGCTGATCGCCGATTCGATCACCCAGCAGCTCGAGCGCCGTATCATGTTCCGCCGCGCAATGAAGCGCGCGATGCAGAATGCGATGCGCCTCGGTGCCCAGGGCATCAAGATCATGAGCGCCGGTCGTCTGAACGGCATCGAAATCGCTCGTACCGAGTGGTATCGCGAAGGCCGTGTGCCCCTGCACACCCTGCGCGCCGACATCGACTACGGCTTCTCCGAAGCAGAAACCACCTACGGCATCATCGGTGTCAAGGTGTGGGTCTACAAGGGTGATCACCTCGGCCGCAACGATGCGCCGGTGGTGGAAGAGCCGCAAGACGAGCGTCGTCGTCGCCCGGGTGGTCGTCCTGATGGTCGTCGCCGTGAAGGCGAAGGCGGCCGTCCGGGTGGCAATCGCCGCGGTGGCGCGGGTGCCGGTGCAGGTCGCCGCGCTCCTGGCGCAGATGCGAAGAGTGGAGAATAACGATGCTGCAACCTAAGCGCAGAAAATACCGCAAGGAGCAGAAAGGCCGCAACACGGGTAAGGCTACCCGTGGCAACGCCGTGTCTTTCGGCGAATTCGGCCTGAAGGCGATGGGCCGTGGTCGTCTGACGGCTCGTCAGATCGAGTCGGCACGTCGTGCGATGACCCGTCACATCAAGCGTGGCGGCCGCATCTGGATCCGGATTTTCCCGGACAAGCCGATCTCGAAGAAGCCCGCCGAAGTCCGTATGGGTAACGGTAAGGGTAATCCGGAATACTACGTGGCAGAAATCCAGCCGGGCAAGATGCTGTACGAAATGGATGGCGTGACGGAAGAGCTGGCTCGTGAGGCGTTCCGCCTCGCGGCCGCCAAGCTGCCGATCGCCACCAATTTCGTGGTGCGCCAGGTCGGGACGTAAGGAGAGCAGGGATGAAAGCATCCGAACTTCGYGGCAAAGATGCCGCCGGGCTGAACCAGGAGCTCTCCGAGCTGCTGAAGGCCCAATTTAGCCTGCGCATGCAAAAGGCCACCCAACAGCTGCAGAACACCAGCCAGCTGAAGAAGGTGCGCAAGGACATCGCGCGGGTGCAAACCGTGCTGAACGAAAAGGCGACCACGAAATGACTGAAACTGCACAAACGGAATCGTCGCTTCGCCGTACTTTGGTCGGCCGGGTAGTTAGCGACAAGATGGACAAGACCGTCACGGTCCTGATCGAAAACCGCGTCAAGCATCCTCTGTACGGCAAGTACGTGCTGCGTTCCAAGAAGTACCACGCACACGACGAAGCCAACCAGTACAAGGAAGGCGACAAGGTCGAGATCCAGGAAACGCGTCCGCTGTCGCGGACCAAGTCCTGGGTGGTTTCCCGTCTGGTCGAAGCTGCGCGCGTCATCTAAAAAACCACACGGTTTTAGGTTGGCTTGCGAGTCCAGGGTTATGTGCTATAATCCTGGACTTCCGCTTTGTTGCATTCGCCTTAGTTGTATCACCCCGGCGAGTCGATGAAGCGAACCTGGCCGAGCGGCTCCTGATTAACCATGTTCAGGCCGCCTGGTAACTACCGACTTCAAAGTTGATCAACCCAAACGGTTGCTGGCGCAAAGCCAGGGGCTGACGGGACCAAGACTGACCGGCGGGCGTTGCCCGGTGGATTAAGTTGGGAAGATAACACCATGATTCAGACAGAAAGCCGGCTCGAAGTAGCCGATAACACTGGTGCGCGCGAAGTGCTGTGCATCAAAGTGCTGGGTGGGTCCAAGCGCCGCTATGCGAGCGTGGGCGACATCATCAAGGTGACCGTCAAGGACGCAGCGCCGCGCGGTCGCGTGAAGAAGGGCGATATTTACAACGCCGTCGTCGTGCGTACCGCCAAGGGCGTGCGTCGCGCTGATGGGTCGCTCGTCAAGTTCGACAGCAATGCCGCTGTCTTGCTGAACACCAAGCTCGAGCCGATCGGCACCCGTATTTTCGGGCCGGTGACTCGTGAACTCCGTACCGAGCGCTTCATGAAGATCGTGTCGCTCGCGCCGGAAGTGCTGTAAGGAGCCGCCATGAACAAGATTCGTAAAGGCGACGAAGTCATCGTCCTGACCGGCAAAGACAAGGGCAAGCGCGGCACCGTGCAAGCCATGCTCGGCGACAAGGTCGTGGTGGAAGGCGTCAACGTTGCCAAGAAGCACGCACGTCCGAACCCGATGCTGGGCACCACTGGTGGCGTCATCGACAAAGTCATGCCGTTGCATATTTCTAACGTTGCGCTCGTGGATGCCAATGGCAAGCCGTCGCGCGTCGGTATCAAGGTGGAAGACGGCAAGCGCGTGCGCGTGCTGAAGACCACCGGTGCCGTCGTGGCAGCTTGATTCTGGGCACGAAGAGGAGTTGAGCATGACAGCACGTCTGCAAGAGTTTTACAAAGAACAGGTTGTTCCGAAGCTGATCGAGCAGTTCGGCTTCAAGTCGGTCATGGAAGTGCCGCGCATCACCAAGATCACCCTGAACATGGGCCTTGGCGAAGCCATCAATGACAAGAAGGTCATTGAGCTGGCCGTGGGCGACCTGACCAAGATCGCCGGTCAAAAGCCGGTGGTGACCAAGGCCAAGAAGGCAATCGCCGGCTTCAAGATCCGCCAGGGCTATCCCATCGGCGCGATGGTGACGCTGCGCGGCGAACGCATGTTCGAATTCCTCGATCGTCTCGTGACCGTGGCTCTGCCCCGCGTGCGTGACTTCCGTGGCGTGTCGGGCCGCTCGTTCGATGGTCGTGGTAACTACAACATCGGTGTGAAAGAGCAGATCATTTTCCCCGAAATCGAGTACGACAAGATCGACGCATTGCGTGGTCTGAACATCAGCATCACGACGACGGCGAAGAATGACGAGGAAGCCAAGGCGCTCCTCGCAGCATTCAAGTTCCCGTTCCGTAATTAAGGGGTAACCGTGGCTAAATTGGCTCTGATTGAACGTGAGAAGAAGCGCGCTAGGCTCGTGGCAAAGTATGCCGACAAGCGTGCAACCCTCAAGGCCATTATCGACGACCAGGAAAAGTCGGAAGAAGAGCGTTATAGCGCGCGTCTCGAGCTGCAACAGCTCCCGCGCAACGCTAACCCGACTCGCCAGCGTAACCGCTGCGCGATCACCGGTCGTCCCCGCGGTACCTTCCGCAAGTTTGGCCTGGCGCGTAATAAGATCCGTGAAATCGCCTTCCGTGGCGAAATCCCGGGTCTGACGAAAGCCAGCTGGTAATTACGCACAGGCTACAGGAGAAACAGTATGAGCATGAGCGATCCTATCGCCGATATGCTGACGCGCATCCGCAACGCCCAAGGCGTGCAGAAAGTGTCGGTTGTCATGCCGTCGTCGAAGCTGAAAGTGGCAATCGCCAAGGTCCTTAAGGACGAAGGCTACATCGACGACTACGCCGTGAAAGAAGAAGGCGGCAAGGCACAACTGAGCATCGGTCTGAAGTACTACGCCGGCCGTCCGGTCATCGAGCGCATTGAACGCGTCTCGAAGCCTGGTCTGCGCGTGTACAAGGGCCGCAGCGACATCCCCCAAGTGATGAACGGCCTCGGCGTCGCAATCATCTCGACCCCCCAGGGTCTGATGACCGACCGCAAGGCACGTGCCACTGGCGTGGGCGGCGAAGTTCTTTGCTACGTCGCGTAAGGAGTAGACCATGTCCCGTGTAGGTAAGGCTCCCATCGCGCTGCCCAAAGGCGCGGAAGTCAATGTGGCGGCTGGCGTGCTCTCCGTTAAGGGCCCGCTCGGCACGCTGACGCAGCCGATTCACAGCCTGGTCAAGGTCAATGTCGAAAACGACACGCTGACCTTCGCTCCGGTCGATGAATCGCGCGAAGCAAACGCACTGCAGGGCACCATGCGCGCCCTGGTGGCCAATATGGTCAAGGGTGTAACCGCCGGTTTCGAGCGCAAGCTTAACCTGGTCGGCGTGGGCTATCGTGCCCAGCTGCAAGGTACTGCGCTGAAGCTCCAGCTTGGTTTCTCGCACGACGTGATCCATGCGATGCCGGAAGGCGTGACGGCGACARCGCCCACGCAGACCGAGATCATCATCAAGGGTGCGGACAAGCAGAAAGTCGGTCAGGTGGCTGCGGAAGTCCGCGCGTACCGTCCGCCTGAGCCCTATAAGGGCAAGGGCGTTCGCTACTCGGACGAGCGCGTCATCCTGAAGGAAACCAAGAAGAAGTAAGGGGTGCAATCATGAACAAGAAAGACGCTCGTTTGCGCCGTGCACGTCAGACCCGCGCCAAAATCGCGGAGTTGAAGATCAACCGTCTGACCGTGTTCCGTACGAATTCGCATATTTACGCCCAGGTCTACTCGCCGTGCGGCACGCAAGTGCTGGCATCGGCTTCGACCGTCGAGGCAGAAGTGCGCAAGGAACTGACTGGCAGCGGTGCTACCGCCGCCGCCGCGACCCTGATTGGCAAGCGCATCGCCGAAAAGGCGAAGGCAGCTGGCGTGGAAACCGTTGCGTTCGATCGCGGCGGCTTCCGCTTCCATGGTCGCGTGAAGGCACTGGCTGACGCAGCACGCGAAGCCGGCCTTAAGTTCTAAGCGCACATAGAGAGATACGTCATGGCAAAAATGCAAGCAAAAGTCCAGCAGGACGAACGCGACGACGGCCTCCGCGAGAAGATGATCTCGGTCAACCGCGTCACCAAGGTGGTGAAGGGTGGCCGGATTCTCGGTTTCGCTGCGCTGACCGTGGTTGGTGACGGCGATGGCCGCATCGGCATGGGCAAGGGCAAGGCTAAGGAAGTGCCGGTTGCAGTTCAGAAGGCAATGGACGAAGCCCGTCGCAAGATGGTCAAGGTCTCGCTGAAGAACGGCACGCTGCAACACGAAGTCGTTGGCAAGCACGGCGCCGCCAAGGTGCTGATGATGCCCGCCAAGGAAGGTACCGGCGTGATCGCTGGTGGCCCGATGCGCGCGATTTTCGAAGTGATGGGCGTGACCAACGTCGTGACCAAGTCGCACGGCTCGACCAATCCGTACAACATGGTTCGCGCCACGCTGGACGGTCTTCAAAAGATGAGCACGCCGGGCGAGATCGCCGCAAAGCGTGGCAAGTCTGTTGAAGACATCCTCGGTTAAGGAGTCGGACGAAATGTCGCAACAAACCGTAAAAGTGCAACTCGTGCGCAGCCTGATCGGCACGCGCGAGGATCATCGCGCCACCGTCCGTGGCCTGGGCCTGCGCCGTATCAATTCGGTGTCGGAACTGCAGGACACGCCTGCCGTGCGCGGCATGATCAACAAGGTCTCGTACCTGGTCAAGGTTCTGGCCTGAGTCCCGGGACACGGAGAGCAAGATGCAACTCAACAACCTCAAACCGGCTGACGGTTCGAAGCACGCCAAGCGTCGCGTCGGCCGCGGTATCGGCTCCGGCCTGGGCAAGACTGCCGGCCGTGGTCACAAGGGTCAGAAGTCGCGTTCGGGCGGCTTCCACAAGGTCGGCTTCGAAGGCGGTCAAATGCCGCTGTATCGTCGCCTGCCGAAGCGTGGCTTCACGTCGCTGACGAAGGCCTTCAACGCCGAAGTGACCCTGCGTGATATCGAGCGCCTGGAAGCCACCGAGGTGGACCTGCTGGTTCTGAAGCAAGCTGGCCTGGTGGCTGAGCTGGCCAAGAGCGCCAAGGTCATCAAGGCTGGTGAGCTGACCCGCAAGGTTACGATCAAGGGTCTGGGCGCCACCGCTGGTGCCAAGGCTGCGATCGAAGCCGCCGGCGGTCAGATCGCGGCGTAATTTAGCAGCAGATTTCGCAGCATAGGCGAGTCACAGTCGGAGCATCGTTTGGCCACGGCGAAACCCAATGCAAGCACGCAAGCCAAGAACACGGCGAAGTACGGCGACCTAAAGCGCCGGCTGATGTTCCTGGTGCTGGCCTTGATCGTGTACCGCATCGGAGCGCATATTCCGGTGCCGGGAATCGATCCTGAACAGCTTGCGAAGCTTTTCCAGAGTCAGTCGGGTGGCATCCTCGGGATGTTCAACCTGTTCTCGGGCGGTGCGCTGTCGCGCTTTACCGTCTTCGCGCTCGGCATCATGCCGTACATCTCGGCGTCGATCATCATGCAATTGCTGACGATCGTGCTGCCGCAGCTGGAATCGCTGAAGAAGGAAGGGCAGGCGGGTCAACGCAAGATCACGCAGTACACGCGCTACGGCACGGTGGTCCTGGCCACCTTCCAGGCGCTGTCGATCGCAGTCGCGCTGGAATCTCAGCCGGGGCTGGTGATCGATCCGGGCCTGATGTTCCGGGCTACGGCGGTGATCACGCTGGTGACCGGTACGATGTTCCTGATGTGGCTGGGTGAGCAGATCACCGAGCGTGGTCTGGGCAACGGTATCTCGATCATCATCTTCGGCGGTATCGCGGCGGGCTTGCCCAACGCGATCGGCGGGCTCTTCGAGCTGGTTCGCACCGGTTCCATGAGCATCATTGCATCGATCCTGATCGTTGCAATCATCGCCGGGGTGACCTTCGCCGTGGTGTTTGTCGAGCGTGGCCAGCGCAAGATCCTGGTGAACTATGCCAAGCGTCAGGTCGGCAACAAGGTGTATGGCGGCCAGTCGTCGCACCTGCCGCTGAAGCTGAACATGGCAGGGGTGATTCCGCCGATCTTCGCATCGTCGATCATCCTGTTCCCGGCGACCATCGCGGGCTGGTTCACGTCTGACTCGACGAGCGCTGCCGGCCGGTTCATCAAGGACCTGGCTGCGACGCTTTCGCCGGGACAGCCGGTCTACATCCTGCTGTACGCTGCTGCAATTATATTTTTCTGCTTCTTCTATACGGCTCTTGTGTACAACAGCCGGGAAGTCGCAGACAACCTGAAGAAAAGCGGTGCCTTCATTCCGGGCATTCGTCCGGGCGAGCAGACGACGCGCTACATCGACAAGATTCTTGTCCGTCTGACGCTGGCTGGTGCGATCTACATCACACTGGTCTGCCTGTTGCCGGAATTCCTGGTACTGCGCTGGAACGTTCCGTTCTATTTTGGCGGAACCTCGTTGCTGATCATCGTGGTCGTCACGATGGACTTCATGGCCCAGGTTCAGTCCTATGTCATGTCGCAGCAATATGAGTCCCTGCTGAAGAAAGCGAATTTCAAGGGTAATCTGACCTTGCGCTGAAGCCGGGTCGGTACAGGCTAGGTATGGCAAAAGACGACGTCATCCAGATGCAGGGGGAGGTCCTGGAAAACCTCCCTAACGCGACGTTCCGCGTCAAACTGGAAAATGGCCATGTAGTGTTGGGCCATATCTCCGGCAAGATGCGAATGAACTACATCCGGATTCTTCCGGGTGATCGGGTGACGGTTGAACTGACTCCATATGATCTGTCACGCGCGCGCATCGTCTTTCGGACGAAGTGAAGCGAACAGGAATTGAAGGAAGAGGAAAATCATGAAAGTGCTGGCTTCTGTTAAGCGCATTTGCCGCAACTGCAAAGTTATCAAGCGCAACGGTGTCGTGCGCGTGATCTGCTCGTCGGATCCCCGCCACAAGCAACGCCAAGGCTAATCGTAAAGAGGATTGACGAATGGCACGTATCGCAGGGGTTAACATCCCGAACCACAAGCATACCGAGATCGGCCTGACGGCTATTTACGGTATCGGCCGCTCGCGCGCCCGCAAGATTTGCGTGGCCACCGGCGTTCCCTTTGACAAGAAGGTCAAGGACCTGACCGACGGCGACCTGGAAAAGCTTCGTGACGAAGTAGCCAAGGCCACGGTTGAGGGTGACCTGCGTCGTGAAACCACGATGAACATCAAGCGTCTCATGGACCTTGGTTGCTATCGTGGCGTCCGTCACCGCAGGGGTCTCCCGATGCGCGGTCAGCGCACCCGCACCAACGCCCGTACCCGCAAGGGTCCSCGTAAGGCCGGCGTGGCTCTGAAGAAGTAAAGCCGAAGGCAGAGGAAGAAACTAATGGCAAAAGGTCCGAATAACGCCGCCCAGCGCGCGCGTAAGAAGGTCAAGAAGAACGTTGCCGACGGCATTGCGCACGTCCACGCTTCGTTCAACAACACCATCATCACGATCACCGACCGTCAGGGCAATGCTCTGGCGTGGGCAACCTCGGGTGGCCAGGGCTTCAAGGGTTCGCGTAAGTCGACTCCCTTCGCAGCTCAGGTCGCCGCCGAGAATGCCGGCCGCGTGGCGCAAGACCAGGGTATCAAGAACCTGGACGTGCGCATCAAGGGCCCCGGCCCTGGCCGTGAATCGGCTGTGCGCGCCCTGAACGCGCTCGGCATCAAGATCTCGATCATCGAAGACGTGACGCCGGTGCCGCACAACGGCTGCCGTCCGCCGAAGCGCCGTCGGATCTAAGTGCCGATGTGATACCCAGGCTGCAATCGGGGTCTTCCCCGTGTGCAGCCCGGTGTGGTAGCATTGCACGTTGACCTGCTGCATCTGTTTGCAGCAGGTTTTCGTTTTGCGTTTGCGCGATCGACGTCGTTGTCGGTCGCCTGGCGCAGTAGTTAGTCATGCTTTTGCGCGTGCCCGAATGGGAGCGCGCTGGATAAGCCCACCGTCTGCCACTCATGCGCCCAATCAACCGGGGCGGAGAAGGCGGACTCGCGGCGCGTCGAACAAGGCGCCGCGATCGATCAGGAAGGAAGATAAAGTGGCACGTTATATCGGCCCGAAGGCCAAACTATCCCGCCGTGAAGGTACTGACCTGTTCCTGAAGAGCGCACGCCGCTCGCTTGCAGACAAGTGCAAGCTGGACAGCAAGCCGGGTCAGCACGGCCGCACCTCGGGTGCACGCACCTCCGACTATGGCAACCAACTGCGTGAAAAGCAGAAGGTCAAGCGTATCTATGGCGTACTCGAGCGCCAGTTCCGCCGCTACTTCGCTGAAGCCGACCGCCGCAAGGGCAACACCGGTGAAAAGCTGCTGCAACTGCTGGAATCGCGCCTGGACAACGTCGTGTACCGCATGGGCTTCGGCTCGACCCGCGCTGAAGCGCGCCAGCTGGTGTCGCACAAGGCGATCCTGCTGAACGGTCAAGCCCTGAACGTGCCGTCGGCGCAAGTCAAGGCTGGTGACGTCATCAGCATCCGCGAGCAGTCGAAGAAGCAAGTCCGTATCGCCGAAGCGCTGTCGCTGGCTGAGCAATCGGGTTTCCCGGCATGGGTTGCCGTGGACGCGAAGAAGTTCGAAGGCACATTCAAGCAAGTGCCGGATCGCGCCGATATCTCGGGTGACATCAACGAAAGCCTGATCGTCGAATTGTATTCGCGTTAATCACACGAATTCTGACCGACACCATCGAACGGCCAGGGGCTTGCGTTTCCCGCCAAGCTTCACTTTCAGCCCGACGCGCTGCCGCGCGTCGGGCTTATTGCCCATCGTGCGATGGGATTTTCAGGTTCCATACGTCAGCCTTATCGGTGTAACGAGCCGAGGGTATTGAAAAGGACAACCTAATGCAAACAGCACTACTCAAGCCTAAAATTATTGCCGTGGAGCCGCTCGGCGACCATCACGCCAAGGTCGTGATGGAGCCGTTCGAGCGTGGCTATGGCCATACGCTCGGTAACGCCCTGCGTCGCGTGCTGCTGTCGTCGATGGTCGGTTATGCCCCGACCGAAGTCACGATCGCTGGGGTGGTCCACGAGTACTCCACCATCGATGGCGTTCAGGAAGACGTAGTCAACCTGCTGCTCAATCTGAAGGGTGTGGTCTTCAAGCTGCACAACCGCGACGAAGTCACGGTGTCGCTGCGCAAGGAAGGCGAAGGCGTTGTGACCGCGGCCGATATCGAGCTGCCGCACGACGTCGAGATCATCAACCCCGGCCACGTGATCGCTCACCTGTCGGCCGGCGGCAAGCTGGACATGCAGATCAAGGTCGAACAAGGCCGTGGTTATGTCCCCGGCAACGTGCGCAAGTTTGGCGACGAAGCGGGCAAGGTCATCGGCCGCATCGTGCTGGACGCTTCGTTCTCGCCGGTGCGCCGCGTTTCGTACGCAGTCGAATCGGCTCGTGTGGAACAGCGTACCGATCTCGACAAGCTGGTGATGAACATCGAAACCGACGGCGTGATCTCGCCCGAGGAAGCGATTCGTCAATCGGCGCGCATCCTGGTTGACCAGTTGTCGGTGTTCGCAGCGCTGGAAGGTACCGAGTCGTCGGCGGAAGCCGCTTCGAGCCGTACGCCGCAGATCGATCCGATCCTGCTGCGCCCGGTGGACGACCTGGAGCTGACGGTGCGTTCGGCCAACTGCCTGAAGGCCGAAAACATCTACTACATCGGCGACCTGATCCAGCGTACCGAGAACGAGCTGCTGAAGACCCCGAACCTGGGTCGCAAGTCGCTCAATGAAATCAAGGAAGTGCTGGCTTCGCGTGGCCTGACCCTCGGCATGAAGCTCGAGAACTGGCCGCCCGCAGGGCTGGAGAAGTAATTTGCCTGGCGCGGCGGCGGGCTGGTCCCGTTGCCGTGCCGGTAATCCCGGCGACCGGCATGTGCCGGCCGCTCCAATAGACTACCGGCCCGCGCCGAACCGGGGAGCATCCCGGCCGAGCGATAGAAGAGCTGGTCAAACATTGCAATAAAGGAATCATCATGCGTCACCGTCATGGTTTGCGGAAACTGAACCGCACCTCGTCGCACCGTCTCGCGATGCTGCGCAACATGTCCAACTCGCTGTTCCAGCACGAGCTGATCAAGACCACCCTGCCCAAGGCCAAGGAACTGCGCAAGGTTGTCGAGCCCCTCATCACGCTGGCCAAGAAGGACACCGTTGCCAACCGCCGCCTGGCTTTCGCCCGTCTGCGCGACCGCGACATGGTTACCAAGCTGTTCAACGAACTGGGCCCGCGTTACAACGCCCGCCCGGGTGGTTACACCCGTATCCTGAAGTTCGGTTTCCGTCAGGGCGACAACGCACCGATGGCGCTGGTCGAACTGGTGGATCGTCCGGAAATCACCGAAGCGCCGGCTGAAGAAGCAGGCGAATAAGGTCGATATCGTCCCGGCCGCTTGCGACCACTGGTCGCGGCGAGCCGCGCGGACACCGCTTACAATCGAGCCAGGCTGCATGCCTGGCTCGATTGCTTTCCGGGCCAGGTTTTTGAGGAAAGCACGATGAGCGAGACGCTATTGGTAATGACGGTGTTGCCCGATGCCGAATCCGCCGCACGTATGACCCGCGCAGTGCTGGAATCCAGGCTGGCAGCTTGTGTGAACCGGCTGGCGCCATGTCAGTCCGAGTACTGGTGGCGCGGCGAGATCGAAACCACGCGGGAATGGCCGCTGCTGATCAAGACTACGCAGGATCGCTATACGGCGCTTGAAGCCGCGATTCGCCTGGCGCACCCCTATGAGGTGCCGGAGATCGTGGCATTGCCGGTTGCGGCCGGCTTTGCGCCTTACCTTGCGTGGGTGGCGCAGGAGACGCGGACGCCAGACGCTGACGATGACAGCGCGTAAGCACGCGCAAGGATGTCCGTCCTTCGGCGGCTAGCGGGCGATGCGGCCGAAACCGGCGCCGCGCGGCGTTCGAGGTACGGATACGACGAATGACAATTCAAGGATGGGGCATGGGTTTCGGAGTGATGTCGGGCGCTTTGGACTGCGGGTCGGCAGCGGGGTCGGTGCGGCATAGTGCCGCAGCGCGGCTCCTGATCTTGCTGCTCGCAGCATTGTGGCTGTGCCTCGGCGGCGCCGCGCATGCCGCCGACGATGACTTCCTGCCGCCGGACCAAGCCTTCCGTTTCGCGGCGCGGCAGGTCGACGCGCAGACCGTCGAAGTGCGCTTCGATGTAGCCGATGGCTACTACCTCTACCGCGAGCGCTTTGCCTTCGCCGCGCAGCCGACCTCCGTCAAGCTTGGCGCTCCGGTATTCCCGCCGGGCAAGGTCAAGTTCGACGAGACTTTCGGCAAGGAGATGGAAACCTACCATGGTGGCGTGACTATCCGCGTACCGGTKGCGTCCGCGCCGGCGGACGGCAAATGGTCACTGGTGGTGACTTCCCAGGGCTGTGCCGACAAGGGCCTGTGCTATCCCCCGATGGAGAGCGTTTTCAAGGTCGGCGGCGGTGTGCTCGACGGGCTGTTCGGCAAGCGGGCGCCGGCGGATTCCAGCAGCATTGGCAGCGGCCCGGGCACCGAAAGCCGCGACGCGGCCGGGGCGGCGGCATCTGCCGGCCCCTCCCCTGCCCAACTGACTGGGCCTGCCGACGAGAACGACCGCATTGCCGGGGCGCTGGCCAGCCGCAACCTCGGCGTGATCGCCGCGCTGTTCTTCGGCCTCGGTTTGCTCCTGACCTTTACGCCGTGCGTGCTGCCCATGGTGCCGATCCTGTCGTCAATCGTGGTGGGTGAGCATGTCACGCGCGGCCGCGCTTTGCTGGTGTCGCTGTCGTATGTGCTAGGCATGGCGGTGGTTTACACCGCTGTTGGCGTGGCGGCCGGCCTGCTTGGCGAGGGCTTGTCCGCCGCGCTGCAGTCGCCGTGGGTGCTGACGGCTTTCGCGCTGCTGATGGTGGCCTTGTCCCTTTCCATGTTCGGCCTCTATGAACTGCAGCTGCCGCAACACTGGCAAACGCGGCTGACCGCTTCGTCCAACCGCCGCCAGGGCGGGCAACTCGCCGGCGCCGCGGCCATGGGCGCGATCTCGGCGCTGATCGTCGGGCCGTGCGTGACGGCACCGCTGGCCGGCGCGCTGGCCTACATCGCACGCACCGGCGATGCCGTAACCGGTGGCGGCGCGCTGTTCGCGATGGCGCTCGGCATGGGCGTGCCGCTGGTGCTGGTGGGCGTGGGCGCGGGCAACCTGCTGCCGCGTGCCGGACGGTGGATGGAAATGACCAAGCGCTTCTTCGGCTTCCTGCTGCTGGGCGTGGCGCTGTGGATGGTCAGCCCGGTGCTGCCGGCATGGGCGCTGATGGCAGGCTGGGCCGCGCTGCTGCTGGTGGGCGCGGTTTTCCTGAGCGCCTTCGAGTCACTTGGCCCCGAGGCGCATGGCCTGGCCAGGGTGGGCAAGGGCCTGGGCCTGCTTGCCGCGCTGGCGGGAGCCATCTTGCTGGTGGGGCTCGCGTCCGGTGGCCGGGATCCCTTGCAACCGCTGGCGCATCTTGGTGCAGGTCGCACCGCGCCAGACGCGGCGGCCAGCGACTCGACCACAGTGCGCTTTGAGCGGGTCCGCTCGGTAGCCGAACTCGACGCTCGCGTGGCGCAGGCCGCCGCAGCGGGCAAGCCCGTGCTGCTCGACTTCTATGCGGACTGGTGTGTGAGCTGCAAGGAGATGGAGCGCTTCACGTTCAGCGACGAGCGCGTGCGGGCCCGGCTTGCCGGGGTGGTGATGCTGCAGGCGGACGTCACCCGGAACAACGCCGACGATCGGGCACTGCTCAAGCGCTTCGGCCTGTTCGGCCCGCCGGGCATCATCCTGTTCGGTCCTGACGGGCGCGAGCGGCCGGTTCGTGCAATCGGCTACCAACCCGCCGCCCGTTTCCTTGACACGCTCGCGCGCGCCCTGGACGCCAAAGCTAGCACCTGACCCCCCGGGCTTGCGCAGGCGTCGGCTAGCTTTTCTCCAGCCGGCGTCCCAGCCCCCACACTGCCGCCAGCACTGCCACCACCGCGCCCATCAGCCCGAGCGACCACCAGAAGCCCTGCGGCTCGCGCAGCCACGGCATGCGCTCGAAGTTCATGCCGAAGATGCCGGTGATCAGCGTGAGTGGCATGAACAGTGCAGTGATCAGCGTCAGGGTACGCATGGTGCGGTTGGTGCGATGCGCCACCGATGAAAAATGAATCTGCACCGCGGACTCGATCGAGTCCTCCAGCCGGCGCGCGTGCGCGAGCACGCGCGAGATGTGTTCCATCACGTCGTTGATGCGCACCAGCAAGGCATCGTCGCGGCCTGCCGCGTTTGCGGTTCCTTCGCTCTGCACGCTGTAACTGTTGTCGAGCAGGCTGTCGCGGAATTCCTGCAGCGCATCGTGCTGTTCCTCGCACAGGTGCTCCAGGCGCCGCAGTTCAATGCGGGCATCGAGCAAGCCTTCCCAGCTGGAGAAGCTGCGCCGGGCGTTTAGCAGCGCGCGCTGCCAACGGTCCAGCTGGCGCGTCAGGGGCGCGCGCAGGTCCAGGTAGCGGTCGACCATCGCGTTGAGCAGGCGCAGCATCAGGTCTTCCGGGCGCGTCGGCGGGCGGATGCCATGTACCAGCGCGGCGGCGTGCCCGTTGGGGCGGGTCTTCGAGGCGGACTGCGGCCGTGGCGCCTGGCATAGCTCAAGCAGGCGCTGGCGCACCTGGTCGAGTGTGCGAGACTGCGCGGGCCGGACCGTCAGCAGCACATTGTCGAAGACAAAGAAAGTGACCGGCTGGGTATCGATTTTGGCCAGTGCAGGCAGAAAGCCTGGCGGGTAGCGGCGCGGTTTGGCCAGAGCCTGCGTTCTTGAAGCGGGCGGCTGGCTGGTTGTCGCGGTAGCTGAAACCGTAGTGGAAGCCGTGGAGGCTCCCGGGATTGGCGGCAATTCTGGTGCGGTGGCTGGCGCGGTTGCTGTCGTTCCGGACGCCGCCGCCGTTTCGCCGCCGGCCTCGGCAATCAGCCGGCTCGTTTCAAAGGTGAGCTTGCGGAAGATCACCATGTCGTAGGCATGCGTCGTATCGAAATACGAAGGATGCGACGGGTTGGTGGCATCGATCAGGTGCAGATCCAGCACCGGGGCGCCGGTCAGGGCCTGGACGCTGTCGCGCCAGGCCGTCGGCGCGGCGCTGACTTCCTCGATCGGCGTATCGACCCAGACGAAGCGGGCCGCCGCGTTGCCCGCGAGAAAGTCGCGCGCCTCGTCGAGCGAGGCGAGCGGATGGACCTGGCTGGCGGAAAAACCTAACAGCTGCATCCGGGCCGGTTCAGCGCGTGAGCAGGCGAGCAGCGTCGCGCGCGAAGTAGGTCAGGATGCCGTCGGCGCCGGCGCGGCGGAAGGCCAGCAGCGACTCCATCATGACCTTGTCGTGATCCAGCCAGCCATTCTGGGCTGCGGCCTTGAGCATCGCGTACTCGCCGCTGACCTGGTAGGCGTAGGTGGGAAAACGGAACTCATCCTTCACGCGCCGCACGATGTCCAGGTAAGGCATGCCGGGCTTGACCATCACCATGTCGGCACCCTCCATGATGTCTTGCGCCACTTCGCGCAAGGCCTCGTCGGTATTGGCCGGGTCCATCTGGTAAGTCATCTTGTTGCCCTTGCCCAGGTTGGCCGCTGAGCCGACCGCATCCCGGAACGGGCCATAGAAGGCCGATGCGTACTTGGCCGAGTAGGCCATGATGCGCGTATGGATATGGCCGCCGTCCTCCAGCGCGGCGCGCACCGCGCCGATGCGCCCGTCCATCATGTCCGACGGTGCCACGATATCCACGCCGGCCGCGGCCTGAGTCAGCGCCTGCTTGACCAGGATCTCCACAGTGACGTCGTTGATCACATAGCCGTCGGCGTCCAGCACGCCGTCCTGGCCGTGGCTGGTGTAGGGGTCCAGCGCCACGTCGGTCAGCACGCCGAGCTCGGGGAAGCGGTCTTTCAGTGCGCGCACGGCACGCGGGATCAGGCCGTCGGCATTGGTGGCCTCGATACCGTCGGGCGTCTTCAGGGCCGGATCGATGACCGGGAACAGCGCGATGACCGGGATGCCCAGCTTGACGCAATCCTCCGCCACCGGCAGCAGCAGGTCGACCGAGAGCCGCTCCACGCCGGGCATGGACGCCACGCTTTCACGCTGGTTGTGGCCGTCGACGATAAATACCGGGTAGATCAGGTTGTCCGGCGACAGGCGGTGTTCGCGCATCAGCCTGCGCGAGAAATCATCGCGGCGCATGCGGCGCGGACGGTACTCGGGGAAAGTGGACATGGCTTGAGGGAGAATGTCTGAGGGAGTGCGGAATTTTGCCGGGCTGCTGGCGCGCGATGTGGCTGGCGAGTGATCCAGCAGGCCGCTCCGAAAGAAAAACTAAACTTTTGATCGTGCCCGCTATCATACTCGCGGACACTCTGCGTTGCGCTTGCGTGATGCAGCGTCCCCCGCTACTCCTCCCTGAGCGGGTACCCACCCTCAACCGGTGGGAAAGTTCGCCCCCGTTGCTTGCAACGGGGTTTTTTTTGCCTGTTCGATTCGTGGGGATGCGCGGGTTCGCTATCGCGCCGCACCCGCAGGGGCGGGTACGCAAAGCGGGGCTGGAAGGTCAGTTCGCGGCCGCGTCGGGCGGTGTGTCTTGCACAACCGCCGGCTGGTCGGGCTTTGCTTTTTCCTGCGGCGCGGCGGCGGACTCGCTGCCCGGCACCACGGCCGGCTGTGCTTCCGGCAGCGCCAGCCAGCCTGCCACCACGCGCTGGGCTTCCTCGATGCCGCGGCGCTTCAGGCTGGAGAACAATTGCGCGGTCAGGGCCACGGGCGTGTCGAGTTGTTCGGCGTAACCGGCCAGGATCTTGCGGGTTTCGCGCAGGGCCAGGGCGTTTTCGCTGTTGGTCAGTTTGTCGGCCTTGGTCAGCAACACGTGAATGGGCCGGCCCGTGGGCAGGAACCATTCAACCATCTGGCAATCCAGGTCGGTGAAGGGCCGGCGCGCGTCCATCATCAGCACCAGGCCAGCCAGCTGCGAACGGGTCTGTACGTAGTCGCTCAGCAGCGTCTGCCAATGGTACTTGGCCGATCCTGACACCTGCGCATAGCCATAGCCGGGCAGGTCGACSAGRAAKGCCAGYGGRTCCGGCGCCTTGACCGGTGCGACCCCGAAGAAATTGATGTGCTGGGTACGGCCCGGCGTGCGCGACGAGAAGGCTAGCCGCTTCTGGTTGCACAGGATGTTGATGGCGGTGGATTTGCCGGCGTTGGAGCGCCCGGCGAAGGCCACTTCCGGCACCGCCGTGGCAGGCAGGTCGCGCAGGTGGTTGACGGTAACGAAGAAGCGGGCCTGGTGTAGGAGGGACATGCGCGTGGGCGATGGGGCGGGTGGGGGCGGGGCGCCGCCTTGCATTTGGCGGGTCCGCCGGCGTCACCACGCCGATGTGAGTGAGGTGGGCGGCACATGCTGCCGCCTGGATGGCCGGGGCTGGCGTCTGGCCGCGTCGCGGCGCGCACATCCTCTATCCGGCACACGATTTATTGTACAATAACGCGGTTAACGGCCTCCCGATTAGGTGACGCGCGGCATCCTTGGCCTTGCGTTTATCTGAGCAGGAAGCTCTGCGTGTCCGTTCCATCGTGGTAGCAAGCCTGTCGGTCTGGTCTGTTGCAGCGCCTGCATGGCGCAGCGGCAAGGGGGCCAGCCGGGGGGCTGGGTCTGCTACGGGGATATTCGCACGGTCTGCCGCTCTCGTTCGCATGGGGGCGGTGCCATTCGGCTCTCGCCTGGGCGTTTTTGGCTTCAGCGGGGCTGGCGGTCCGTCGTGGTGAATTTCCGATGTCAAAGTACCAGCCCATGCGCGTCCTCACCGCGGGCAAGGTGCTGAACGGCGTGCCCCATGGATTTCAAAACAATTCAGACAAGGTGTGCGAATGAACCGCATTGCGAAACTTCTGGCTGTCGTGGCGCTGGCTCTGCCGGCCACTGCCATGACCGGTCTGGCATCTGCCGCAGAGCAGGCCGCCGCAAAGGCTGATCCGGCCAAGGGCGAAACCCTCTACACGCAAGGTGCCCCCGATCGCAATGTCCCGGCTTGCCTGAGTTGCCACGGCGCCAACGGCAACAGTGGCGGCGCCGCCAATCCGAAGCTGGCCGCCCAGCATCCGGAGTACGTGCACAAGCAGCTCGACGACTTCAAGGCCAAGACCCGCAGCAACGCCATCATGTCGCCCTACGCGGCAGCCTTGTCCGAGCAGGAAATGAAGGACGTCGGCGCCTACCTGGCCAAGCAGAGCCTGAAGCCTGCCACCGCCAAGAGCAAGGACACCATCGAAGCCGGCCAGAAGATCTACCGTGGTGGCATCGCCGCCAAGGGTGTGCCCGCTTGCGCGGCCTGCCACGGCCCCACCGCCGCCGGCATCCCGGCCCAGTACCCGCGCATCGGCGGACAATGGTCCGAATACACCGAGGCGCAACTGGTCGCGTTCCGCCAGGGCACCCGCAAGAACAATCCCGTGATGACCACCATTGCCGCCAAGATGTCGGATGCCGAGATCAAGGCCGTGGCCGACTACGTCGCAGGGATTCGCTAAGTCGTTCAGCGCCGGGTAGCCGGAGCGCCCACGCGGGCCTCGCCGTTGCGAGGTGGACCGCAGGGGTGCAACCAGGCAGCACGGCAACAATCGAAGAGGGTGGCCTGCGCAAGCATGTCCACCCTTTTTCATTTCAAGGCCGAGGGCCCCACTGCACATGTCGACCGCTTCCACGTCAGGACTGCACCTGAAGACTTCTCACCGCTTGCTGCGCGACGCGGTGGAACTGCTGTCCTCGATGCGTTTCGCCATCGCGTTGCTGACGGTCATCGCGATCGCCAGCGTGATCGGCACGGTCCTCAAGCAGAACGAGCCCTATCCCAACTACGTCAACCAGTTCGGCCCATTCTGGGCTGACCTGTTCCACACGCTGTCGCTGCAGAAGGTTTACGGCTCCTGGTGGTTCCTGCTGATCCTGGCCTTCCTGGTGGTCTCCACCTCACTGTGCCTGACGCGCAACGCGCCCAAGATGATCAAGGATATGCGTTCGTGGAAGGACCACGTGCGCGAGCGCAGCCTGCGCGCCTTCCATCACCGCGCCGAGTTCGATGCAGGCCGCCCGCGCGCCGATGCGGTGACGCGGCTCACTGCGCTGCTGGCCAATCGCGGTTATCGCATCAAGACCGTGCCCCATGACGGCGCCACCTTGCTGGCGGCCAAGGCGGGCGCGGCCAACAAGCTGGGCTACATCCTGGCGCACACCGCCATCGTGGTGATCTGCATCGGTGGCCTGCTCGACGGCGACATGCTGATCCGTGCCCAGATGTGGTTTGGCGGCAAGAGTCCGATTACCGGCAACGCCGTGATCAGCGACATTCCGCCGCAGCACCGCTTGTCGGTCAACAATCCCGGTTTTCGCGGCAATGCCTTCGTGCCCGAAGGCGCGACCGTCTCCACTGCCATCCTGAATATCTCGGACGGTGCGCTGGTGCAGGATCTGCCGTTCAATATCACGCTGAAGAAATTTACCGTCGAGCATTACTCGACCGGCATGCCCAAGCTGTTCGCCTCCGATGTGGTCATCACCGACCGCACCACTGGCCGCAAGACCGAAGCCACTGTCAAGGTCAACGAACCGCTGGTGGTGGACGGCATTGCCATCTACCAGTCGAGTTTCGAGGACGGCGGCTCCAAGCTGAAGTTCGTCGGCTACCCGATGCAGGGCGGCAATGACAAGACCTTCGCCTTCGCCGGTACGGTGGGCGCCAACTCGCCGCTGACCGGCACGGGCAGCGCCGCCGACGCCGAGGGACTGACGGTCGAGTTCAGCGATTTCCGCCTGATGAATATCGAGAACGTCACCGACGCGTCGGGCAAGCCCGATGCCCGCGGCGTGGCGCGCAAATCGCTCAACGAGAAGCTGGAATCCCACCTGGGCTCGGCGGTCAATCCTGATCGCGCGAAGGAACTGCGCAACGTGGGTCCGTCGGTGCAGTACAAGCTGCGCGACCGCAACGGGCAGGCGCGCGAGTTCAACAACTACATGGTGCCCGTGCAGCTCGATGGGCAGTCGGTCTTCCTTGCCGGCATGCGCGATTCGCCCAGCGAGCCGTTCCGTTACCTGCGCATCCCGGCCGACGAGCAGAACAGCGTAGCCGACTGGATGCGCCTGCGCGCCGCGCTGCAGGACCGCGCGCTGCGGGTCGAAGCGGCACGCCGCTTTGCCCTGGCCTCGATGCCGGGCGAGGATCGCGAGGTGTTGCGCGGCCAGCTTGCCGAGAGCGCCCTGCGCGCGCTTGATCTCTTCGCTGGCGCCGCACGAAGCAATCCGCAAGCGCCGCCTGGCGGCTTCACGGCAATCGCCGCCTTCCTGGAAAAGTCCGTGCCGCCGGCCGAGCAGCAGAAGGCCGCCGACGTGCTGCTGAAGATCCTCAACGGCTCGATGTGGGAACTCTGGCAACTGGCACGCGCGCAGGACAAGCTGCCGGTGGTGCCGAATAGTGCTCAGAGCGGCGCTTTCTTGCAGCAGGCCATCAATGCGCTATCCGACAGTTTCTTCTACACCGCGCCGGTCTTCCTGCAGCTCGACGACTTCACCGAGGTGAAGGCCAGCGTGTTCCAGATGACCCGTGCACCAGGGAAGAACATCGTGTATCTTGGCTGTCTGCTGCTGGTGCTGGGCGTGTTCTCGATGTTCTACATCCGCGAGCGCCGCGTCTGGCTGTGGGTCCGGGACCCTGCCGGCGGATCGGCCGGAAGCGAGGGCGGCGGTGCTGCCAGCCATGTGCTGATGGCCATGTCCACGCAGCGGCGTACACTGGATTTCGAGAAGGAATTTGTCGCTCTGCGCGACGATGTAGGCCGGGCCGCCGGTAATCTCGACACGGCCGGCAAGGGCACGCCGGACCCGGCCACGCATTGAACGCGGCCGGCAATTAAGCAGGAACCAATATGTCCTCGAATGTGAATCAGGCCAGGCCGCCCATGCAGGCGAGCCCGGCTCCAGCCGGTGGCGCCGGCGGTGCGGAGCAGGCCTACCTGGAGCCGTCGTTCCTTCGCCGGCTGGGCTGGGTCGACTGGGTCTTTGCCTTGCTGCTGGCAGCGGGCGCGGGCTTCGCACTGGCACGCTACGGCGAGTGGATGAATGTCTACGACAAAGGCGTGCTGATTGCAGCGGTGCCCACCTTTGCGTTGCTGGGATGGCACTGGAAGCCGGTGCGGTTGCTGATGGTGCTGCTGGCGGTGCTGTCGCTGTTCGCGATCCAGCTCTACCAGGGCCAGCTGCCGCGCGCCGAGCAGGCCTTCTTCCTCAAGTACTTCCTGTCCAGCCAGTCGGCCATCCTGTGGATGAGCGCGCTGGTGTTCCTGTCCACCCTGTTCTATTGGGGCGGCCTGCTGACGCGCTCGGAGACCGGGCTGCAGATCGGCAGCAAGATGGCGTGGGCGGCAGTGGTGCTGGGCTTCACCGGCATGCTGGTGCGCTGGTACGAGTCCTACCTGATCGGCGCCGACATCGGCCACATTCCTATCTCGAACCTGTACGAAGTGTTTGTACTGTTCACGCTGATCACTTCTTTGTTCTACCTCTACTACGAAGGCCGCTACCAGACGCGCGCGCTTGGGCCGTTCGTGATGCTGGTGGTGTCGGCGGCGGTCGGTTTCCTGCTGTGGTACACGGTCAGCCGCGATGCGAGCGAGATCCAGCCGCTGGTCCCAGCGTTGCAGAGCTGGTGGATGAAGATCCATGTGCCGGCCAATTTCATAGGCTACGGCACTTTCGCCCTGGCCGCGATGGTCTCGGTGGCTTACCTGTGCAAGGAGCGTGGCATCCTGGCCGAGCGCCTGCCCTCGCTCGAAGTGCTCGATGATGTGATGTACAAGGCGATTGCAGTGGGCTTCGCCTTCTTCACCATCGCCACCATCCTGGGCGCGCTTTGGGCGGCGGAAGCGTGGGGCGGCTACTGGAGCTGGGACCCGAAGGAAACCTGGGCGCTGATTGTCTGGCTCAACTATGCGGCCTGGTTGCACATGCGCCTGATGAAGGGTTTGCGCGGCACCATGGCGGCCTGGTGGGCGTTGGTGGGTTTGCTGGTCACGACCTTCGCCTTCCTGGGCGTCAACATGTTCCTCTCGGGCCTGCATAGTTACGGCGAACTCTGATCCGGATGTTGCGCCGCAATAAGAAAAACCTGCCCCGTCGGTCCGACGCGGCAGGTTTTTTTTCGTCCAGATGGAATAAAGCCGTCACATCCGGTGTTTACTGAAGGGACGGTGCCGGCTGGCGGCGCCGCATCGCATGGAGATCGACATCATGGCCCTTTCCCGTCCCTTCGCAGCCGCTTCTCTCGCATCGCTGTCCCGTCCCGCTGTTCTCGCGCTGGCGTCTGCCGCAGTGCTGCTGTCTGCCTGTTCTGGCATGGGCGGCATGGGTGGCAGCAGTGCGGGCAATATGCCGCCCACGGTGAAAGTCGCCGGCGGCGCGCTGACCGATCCCCAGGGCCTGACGCTCTACACCTTTGACCGTGATGCGGGTGGCAAGAGCGCCTGCAACGGTCCCTGCGCCACCAACTGGCCGCCCCTGATGGCGGCGCCCGGCACCAGCCCCACGGGGGACTACAGCGTCATCACTCGTGACGACGGCGCCAAGCAGTGGGCCTATCGCGGCAAGCCGCTCTATCGTTTCGCCAAGGATGCCAAACCGGGTGACCGCATGGGCGATAACTTCAACAACGTCTGGCACGTGGCCGCTCCCTGATCCGGGCGCGGGCAGCCTGACGGCATGGACGGCTTCGACCGCCAGCTGGTCGCGCTGGCGCCGCGCCTGCGGCGCCACGCCCGTGGCCTGACCGGGGATGCGGCATTGGCCGACGACCTGGTGCAGGACACGCTGGAACGCGCGCTGCGCTACCGCTGGCGCTTCCGGCTGCGCGCCGGCGCCTGGTGGGGCGACGGCGCGGATGGCCTGCTGTCCTGGCTRCTGACCATGATGCACCGGCTGCGCATCAATGCGTACCGGCGTGCCGATCTTGTGACCTTCACCGACACGCTTCCCGACGTACCCAGTGCTGCGCCAGAGCCCGCCTTGCGCCTGGACCTGGTACGGGCGCTGGCTCGCTTGCCCGAAGCCCAGCGCGCGGTCATGCTGCTGGTCGGCCTGGAGCAACTCACCTATGCCGAGGCGGCGCAGGTGCTGGAGGTGCCGGTGGGCACGGTGATGTCCCGCCTGGCACGCGCCCGTGAGCAGATGCGCCTGCTGATGGACGGAGCGTCCGAGGCGAACCCGCAGGCCTCCGGCCGGGCGGCCGGACTGCAGCGAGTCAAATGATGTCCCCAGTCAACGAAGCCGATCTCCACGCCTATGCCGATGGCCAGCTGGATCCCGCCCGCCGTGCCGAGGTGGAGGCGTACCTGGCCGCCTATCCCGATGCCGGAGAGAAGGTCGGTAGCTGGCGGCGGCAGGCAAGTGAACTGCATGCTGCGTTCGACGGCGTGCTCAATGAGCCTGTACCGCTGAATGCACTTCCGTCCCGGCTGCGCGACGGCGCCGCTGACCGGGTGCGCGGCAAGGCGGGGTGGGGCATGGCACTGGCGGCCAGCATGGCTTCGCTGGCTCTGGGCGGCGCGATCGGCTGGTTCGCGCATGGGCGCACGGACACCCTGGCGGCGCGCGTCCCCTCGGTGGAGCGCTTCGCGCGCGAAGCGCTGGCCAGTCATGTGGTATACGCACCTGAAGTGCGCCATCCGGTCGAGGTGGCCGCTACCGATGAAGCCCATCTGGTGGCCTGGTTGTCAAAGCGGCTCGGCGCGCCCTTGCGGGTCCCCGATCTGCGCACCCAGGGATTCCACCTGATTGGCGGGCGCCTGGGCGTCGCCGAGGGCGGCCCATCGGCCATCCTGATGTATGAGACCGACGATGGAACCCGATTGTCGCTGCAGTTACGGCACATGGCACGGGATACGCCGGACACCGGCTTCCGGCTCGAGCGGATGGGCACGGGACCGGGAGATCGTCCGGCCGCCGCCGCCGGCACCATGGCTTTCTATTGGGTGGACCGGGATATCGGCTTCGCGCTGGCCGGACCGCTTGAGCGGGCGCCATTGCTGGCGCTGGCGCAGTCAGTCTACCGGCAATACCAAGGCGGCTGAGGCCGCCAGCCATGCTGTGCAGTCCGGCCGGCCCCCTGCCTGACAAAGGCCCCGGGTGCAGGCGTGGCGCCCTGGCAAAAAAAGATGTCAGGATTCGCGTGCGCCATCCGACTCAAGCCGGAGTCCAATCGTGCACGCGGGGCTGCCAAGGGCCAGGCACGAACGGCGGATCGATTTTTACCCATGGCATGCAACGAGGAACAACGATGCTGATTCCCTCTCCCAAGTGGCTGCGCGGCGACGATATTGCCGCCAGCGAGATCACCCCGCGCGGTGTGTTCGAGTCGCGTCGCCGGCTCTTGGCCATGGCGGCCGCGGGGGCTGCCGGGAGCATGCCGGCCCCGTGGTTCGCGCGCGATGCGCTGGCCCAGGCCCCGCGCGGCCAGAAGCTGCCGGCCGCGCCCAACAATGCCTACGTAGTGACGGAAAAGCGCACGCCGTACGAGGACGTCACCACGTACAACAACTACTACGAGTTCGGCACCGACAAGTCGGACCCCGCGCGCAACGCCGGTACGCTGCGCACGCGTCCATGGCAGGTTGCCGTCGAAGGCCTGGTGAAGAAGCCCAAGGTCTACGATATCGACGAGCTGGTGCGCCTGATGCCGATGGAAGAGCGGGTCTACCGGCTGCGCTGCGTAGAAGGCTGGTCGATGGTGATTCCCTGGAGCGGCTATTCCCTGGCCGAACTGATTCGTCGCGTTGAGCCGCAAGCCGGCGCGAAGTACGTGGAATTCGTCACGCTCAACGACAAGAAGCAGATGCCTGGCGTCAGCGCCCGCGTGCTGGAATGGCCTTACACCGAGGGCCTGCGCATGGACGAGGCGATGCATCCGCTGACCTTGCTGGCCTTTGGCCTCTACGGCGAGGTGCTGCCCAACCAGAACGGTGCGCCGGTGCGCGTGGTGGTCCCCTGGAAATATGGTTTCAAAAGTGCCAAGTCCATCGTCAGGATCCGCTTTGTCGACAAGCAGCCCAGCACCAGCTGGAACCTGGCTGCGGCACAGGAGTACGGTTTCTATTCCAATGTCAATCCGGACGTGGATCATCCCCGCTGGAGCCAGGCCACGGAGCGCCGCATCGGCGAAGACAAGGGCGGCGGCTTTGGCGCGTTGTTCGCGCCCAAGCGCAAGACGCTGCCTTTCAACGGCTATGGCCAGCAAGTGGCGTCGCTGTACCAGGGCATGGACCTGAGGAAGTTCTTCTGATGGCCCCACAGGATCTCTCGCCGCCGCGCCCGGGCGCACCGGCCGCCGGCGCACGCCCGGCACGGGCGAGCGGGCAGCCTGGTCTCGCGACGCTCACGCCAGGGCGTGTGCGCACGGTCAAGCTGGCCGTGTGGCTGCTTGCCATGCTGCCGTTCCTGCGCTTGCTGTACCTCGGCTTTACCGATCAGTTCGGCGCCAATCCGCTGGAGTTCGTCACGCGCTCGACCGGTACCTGGACCCTGGTGATGCTGTGCGTCACGCTGGCGGTCACGCCGCTGCGCCGTTTCACCGGCTGGAACTGGCTGATTCGCTTGCGGCGCATGCTCGGGCTGTTCGCCTTCTTCTACGCACTGCAGCATTTCCTGCTGTGGCTTGGCGTGGACCGTGGCTTCGATGTCGCGTACATGGTCAAGGACATCGCCAAGCGGCCGTTCATCACGGTGGGTTTCGCCGCCTTCGTGCTGATGATTCCGCTGGCGGCAACCTCAGCCAATGCCATGGTCAAGCGCCTGGGCGGGAAGCGGTGGCAATGGCTGCACCGTTCCGTGTACGCCGTCGCCGTGCTGGCCATCATGCACTACTGGTGGCACAAGGCCGGCAAGCATGATTTCGGCACGGTCTCGATCTACGCCGCGGTGGTGTTCGGACTGCTGGCGATGCGTGCCTGGTGGTGGTGGCGCAAGCCCGGGGCACAGCAGCCAGGGCGCTGAGGGCGCGTCAGAGATGGAGCGTGATCTCGCGCGCGGCCGGATGGCGTGGCGGCACGGCTTTGGGCAGCCTGCTGCCGTTGGCATAGCGATAGTCGATCCGCGCCGCGCCCGCGCCGCCCGCCCAGGATCAGGACGCTCCCGGGCACGGGGCTGGGCAGGCGCTTAGCCTTGCAGCAGGCGCTCGTCGCGGAACAGGTCTTCCACGCGCTCGCGGCCGCGCACCAGGTGCACGTCGTCGCCGTCGACCATCACTTCGGCCGCGCGCGGGCGGGTGTTGTAGTTGGAGCTCATGACAAAGCCATAGGCGCCGGCCGACATCACCGCGAGCAGGTCGCCCGGCTGCACCGCCAGCGCGCGATCGCGGCCAAGCCAGTCGCCGGATTCGCACACGGGGCCCACCACGTCGTAGGTCAGGGCCGCGGCTTGCGCCGTCTCGCGCAGTTGCACGGGTTCGATGCGGTGATAGGCCTCGTACATGGCGGGGCGGGCCAGGTCGTTCATGGCCGCATCGACGATGCAGAAGTTCTTGGCGGCGCCCGGCTTGAGGAACTCGACCTGGGTCAGCAGCACGCCGGCGTTGCCCACCAGCGAGCGGCCCGGCTCGAACAGCACCTCGCGATGGCCATGGCCGCGCTCGGCCACGCGGTCCAGCAACGTGCGGGCAAAGCCGGTAATGTCAGGCGGCGTTTCATCGTCATAGGTGATGCCAAGACCGCCGCCCACGTCGATGTGCTCGAGCTTGATGCCTTCGCGTTCGAGCGCTTCCACCACGTCCAGCACCTTGTCCAGCGCTTCCAGGTAGGGCGCCACCTCGGTGATCTGCGAGCCGATATGGCAGTCGATACCCGCCACTTCCAGGTGGGGCAGCGCCGCGGCGGCGCGGTAGGTGGGCAGCACGTCCTCGAACGCCACGCCAAACTTGTTGCCCTTCAGCCCGGTGGAGATATATGGATGCGTCTTGGCATCCACATCCGGATTGATGCGCAGCGATACGCGCGCGCGCTTGCCCAGCCGGCCGGCCACGGCATTGAGGCGGTCCAGCTCGGGGATCGACTCGACATTGAACGACAGCACATCGTGCGTCAGCGCCAGTTCCATCTCGGCAGCGGTCTTGCCGACCCCCGAGAACACCACCTTGCGCGGATCTCCGCCCACTGCCAGCACGCGCTGCAGCTCGCCACCGGAGACGATGTCGAAGCCAGCGCCGAGCCTGGCGAAAACCTGCAGCACGGCCAGGTTCGAGTTGGCCTTCATGGCGTATTGCACGCGCGCGCGGCGCCCCTGGCACGCCGCGGCGTAGGCCTGGTAGGCGGCGGTCAGCGCGGCGCGCGAGTAGACATAGGTGGGGGTGCCGTATTCGGCGGCGATGCGCGCGAGCGGCACGTGCTCGACGGCTAGCACGCCGTCGTGGCGATGGAAGAAGGCGTTCATGGTTATTTGGCGGTGGGGGTGGCGGCTGGCACTGCAACCGGTGCCGTGGCGGACGCCGCTGCCGGTGCGGTGCCCTGGATGGCCGCCGGATTCGGGACAGCCGGATTGGCCAGGCCGGGATCCGGTACGCCGGGCTGGGCCGGTGCGGGAGGCTGCTTGGGCATTGTCAGCGGGCCGCGGATGCCACATCCGGACAACAGGGGCATCGCAAGGCTGGCGGCAATCACCGATACAATCGCAACACGACGCAACATCGGGTCGTCCTTACTTAAAGAGTCTAAGAGGCTAAGAGTCCAACGAGACGTCCAGAGTCGTCCCGGACGGTCCCGGGCAGTCCCTGAAGCAGGGGCGGCGGGACCAACGGAAATACGAAGTACTTTTTCAATACGCTACTGGCCGAATGCCGCGGAATGCTGCAAATGACGCTGGCCGGCGGCCTTGGAGTTTAGCATGCCCCCCATGAGTGAAAGTGAGTTCCTGGCGCTGGCCCAGCAGGAGCTGGACCGRCTGGAGAGCGCGGTGGAAACCGCCGCCGACGCGGCCGACGCCGATATCGAGATCAACCGTGCCGGCAACCTCATCGAGCTCGAGTTCGAGGACGGTTCCAAGATCATCGTCAACAGCCAGGCGCCGATGCAGGAACTGTGGGTGGCCGCGCGCGCGGGCGGATTCCATTTCCGCCACGATGGCCAGCGCTGGATCGATACGCGCGGCGGCGGCGAACTGTATGCGGCACTGTCTGGCTACGTGAGCCAGCAGGCCGGGATAGCCCTGACGCTGGCCTGAGCGCGGCGCCCAGGCACGAAAAAGCCGGCTTGAGGGCCGGCTTTTTCGTTGGCGAAGCCTCCCACGACGGGGATCAGCCGCCGCCAAACATTTCCAGAATGCGCTTCTTCTCGGCCTCGGTATCGGCCGGCGATTGCGTGCTCTCGTCCGGTTTGCCCGGCCACGGATCGCCCAGGCCAACCGAAGCCACGCCGGCGCCGCCCGCGTTTTCCTCGAAGGTCCAGTCGCCGCCGACGGTGATCACGCCTTCCGGGGGCTGGCGCTCGGGCATTTCGGGCACGCCCTTCAGCATCTTGCCCATGTAGCCCACCCAGATTGGCAGCGCGAGGCCACCGCCGGTCTCGCGCACACCCAGGCTCTTGGGCTGGTCGTAGCCCATCCAGGCGATGGCCACCAGCTTGGGCGTGTAGCCGGCGAACCAGGCGTCGACGGCGTCGTTGGTGGTGCCGGTCTTGCCGGCCAGGTCGTTGCGGCCCAGGCGCTGCTTGGCGCTGTTGGCCGTGCCGCTGCGCACTACCTCACGCAGCATGGTGTCGGCGATAAAGGCGGTGCGGGCATCCAGCACGCGTACCGCATCCGCGCCAGCGCGCTGGGGCTTGGTTTCGGAGAGCACATTGCCGCGCGCATCGACCACCTTCTGGATCAGATAGGGATTGACGCGGTAGCCGCCGTTGGCAAAGACCGAGTAGGCGCCAGCCATCTGCAGCGGGGTGACGCTGCCGGCGCCCAGCGCCATCGGCAGGTAAGCCGGGTGCTTGTCGGCGTCAAAGCCAAAGCGCGTGATGTAGTCTTGGGCGTACTGGGTGCCGATGGCGCGCAGGATGCGCACCGACACCAGGTTCTTGGACTTGGCCAGCGCGCGGCGCATGGTCATCGGGCCTTCGAACTTGCCGTCGTAGTTCTTCGGCTCCCACACCTGGCCGCCGTTGTCGCTGATCGAGAGCGGCGCGTCGTTGATCACGGTGGCGGGCGAGAATCCTTTTTCCAGTGCCGCCGAGTAGATGAACGGCTTGAAGCTCGATCCCGGCTGGCGCCAGGCTTGCGTCACATGGTTGAACTTGTTGCGGTTGAAATCGAAGCCGCCGACCATCGAGCGGATCTCGCCGTCTTCCGGATTGAGCGAGATAAAGGCCGCGGATACTTCAGGCAACTGCGTGACCGTCCACGCGCCTTTCTCGTCCTGCGTCACGCGGATGATCGCGCCCGGCCGGATCTTGGCCTTGGGCTGCGCGTTGGCCGCGAGCGACGGCGCGATGAATCGCAGCGCCTGGCCTTCGATGGTAGCGACTTCGCCCGACAGCAGCGTGGCCTGCACCTGCTTGGCGGTCACGCTGGTGACCACGGCCGAGCGCAGGTCGTCGCTGCCGGGGTGCTCCAGCAGTGCGTCGTCGATGGCCTGCTCGCGCTCGTCCGCGCTGGCGGGCAGGTCGATGAACGCCTCAGGCCCGCGGTAGCCGTGGCGGCGCTCGTAATTCATGATGCCCGAGCGCACGGCCTCATAGGCGGCGTCCTGGTCGGTCTTGTTGAGCGTGGTGTAGACGGTCAGGCCGCGGGTGTAGGTTTCCTCGCGGTATTGCGCATACATAAGCTGGCGCACGATTTCGGCGACGTACTCGGCATGCGTGGAGAACTCATTGCCTTCGCCGCGCACCTTCAGTTCTTCGTGGATAGCCTGGTCGTACTGCTCGGGTGTGAGGTAGCGCAGGTCGCGCATGCGCTGCAGGATGTATTCCTGGCGTACCTTGGCGCGCTTCGGGTTGACCACCGGGTTGTAGGCCGAGGGCGCCTTGGGCAGGCCGGCCAGCATGGCGGCCTCGGCCGGCGTCACGTCCTTGATCGACTTGCCGAAATACACACGTGCCGCGCTGGCGAAGCCATAGGCGCGCTGCCCCAGGTAGATCTGGTTCATGTAGAGCTCGAGGATCTGGTCCTTCGAGAGGTTGGCCTCGATCTTGTAGGCCAGCAGCATTTCATACAGCTTGCGGGTGTAGGTCTTCTCGCTGGAGAGGAAGAAGTTGCGCGCCACCTGCATGGTGATCGTGGACGCACCCTGCGACAGCCCGCCGCGCAGGTTGGCGAGCCCCGCGCGTAGCACGCCGACGAAGTCGACCCCGCCGTGTTCGTAGAACCGGTCATCCTCGATGGCCAGCACCGCCTTCTTCATCACATCGGGTATTTCGGTAATCGGCACGAAATTGCGCCGTTCCTCGCCGAATTCGCCAATCAGCACGTTATCCGCGGTATAGATCCGCAACGGAATCTTCGGCCGGTAGTCAGTGATGGTATCCAGCGATGGCAGGTTGGGCGCGGCCACCAGCAGCGCATATCCCACCAGCAGCGCCACCGCCACGATCCCGGCCACCAGCAGGCCCAGAGCCCAAAAGGTCAGCCGCATCCAGATCGGACGCCGGGCGGGTAGGGCAGGCTTTTGTTGTGCTGTGGCCATAAGGGAAATACCTAGTTAGAGGTGCCGGGATTATATCTCCCGGGATCCGCGGGGCCCGGCGCGTTGTGGCGTGCGCGCCGCTATCGCGCTGTTACAAGATGTAATGGGATTGAGATCTGCATGAAACGAAAAGATGAGCGGATCGGGGGAGGGGCAGGGCTACCGTGGGATTTTGGCAACGCTTTGCAAGGGGCGCTCATTAAAAGCAATCGTGGTCAAACCGGCACATTGCCAGCGCCCCGATTTTTGGTGAGAATCCACCAACCAAAAGAGCAAAACGTTTCATCCAAGAAACAATAAAGACTCGCCAAATTAGAGCAACCAAGCCAAGGCGAGTTCAACGGTCAGGGGGTCACCTTGCGGCGAGGTATCTTGTCGGGGTTGTTGCGCCGTACGACGGTCGGCGTGGACATCGGGTCGTCCAGCGTGAAGGTAGTCGAGCTGTCGGTAGGCAGCGGCAAGAACGACTATCGGCTGGAAAAATGCGCCAGCGAACTGCTGGATCGCAATGCCGTTGCCGATGGCAACGTGGTCAATATCGAAGCGGTGGGCATCGCCCTCAAGCGTGCACTCGGCAAGGCCGGGATTCGCACGAAAGAGGTCGTGCTGGGAGTGCCGTCGATGCTGACCGAATCGCAGACCGTCAGCCTGCCGGACAACCTGTCCGAGGATGAGCTTTACGTCCAGGTGGAATCCGAGGCGCATCGCCTCTATCCGCCGTCGCAGGCCGTCAATTTCGATTTTGCCGTGATCGGCCCCAGCGAAACCGAGGGGGGCATTGGCGTGCGCGTTACCGCCGCCAACAGCGATCGCGTGCAGGAACGCGTCACCGCGGCCGAAATGGCCGGGCTGAAGCCGCACGTGATGGACGTCGAGGAATACGCGGTACAGCGCTCCGTGGTGCAGATGCTGGGCGTATCGGCCGACATCAGCGCGACCGATGCCAAGGAGTTGCCCGTGGTGGCGGTGATCCACCTTGGCGGCAGCCGCTCCAAGGCGATCTTCTACCAAGGCTGGAAAGAACTCTACGAGCAATCGCTCAACAGCTACGGCGACCAGCTCACCCAGAGCGCCGCGCGCATGTTCACGCTGGACGCGCTCAAGGCCGAGATCAAGAAGCGCAAGAACACGTTGCCGGAATCCTGGCGTACCCAGCTGCTCGGTCCCTCCCTGGAGGCGCTGGCGGCGGAGGTGCATGGGGCCGTGCGCAACTTCCTGTCTGCTTCGAGCATCGGCCGGRTCGACGAGAYCCTGCTCTCGGGCGGCCACGCCTCGCTGGTCGGCGTGCAGGCGGCCATCGAGCAACAGACCGAGATCACCACCACGCTGGCCAACCCGTTCGCGAACATGATGACAGCCGGAAAGGTCAACGAGCGCTATCTGCAGCGCGACCTGCCGGCCTATATCGTGAGCGCCGGGCTTGCGCTGCGCGGCCTGCAGTAAGCGAGCGAGGAAGCCGCATGCCTACCAATACGATCCCGACAGTCAATCTGCTGCCTTACCACGAAGCCCGCAAGGCATCGCGGCGCAAGAAGGTCTACACCCTGTTGGGCGGGGCCGCCGGCGCCGGCGCGCTGGTGGTGCTGCTGGGCGGCATGTACATCGATCACCGCATCGATGCCGTTGCCAGCTTGAACCAGGTGCTCACCGCCGAGAACAGCCGCATGGACGGGCAGATCCGAGAGGTCAATACGCTGCGCAAGGACATCGAAGGCCTGCTGCAGCGGCAGAAGGCCATCGAAGGCCTGCAGAACGAGCGCAACCGTCCCGTGCAACTGCTGGAGGAACTGGTGCGGCAGGTACCCGAAGGCGTCTACCTGACCACGCTCAAGCAGACCGGCGAGTCGTTCACCGTGAGCGGCGTCGCGCAGTCGAACGAGCGCGTCTCGGAGCTGCTGCGCAACCTCAGCCAGGTGCAGTGGCTGGACAAGGCCGAACTGGTCGAATCCAAGGCCGTGATGATGACCAATAATCTGCGTGAGCAGCGCCGCCTGTTCGATTTCTCGATGCGTTTCGCCTACCGTGCGGCTGAAGTGCCGGACGACGGCAAGAAGGGCAAATCCGGGCCGGCGGCCGCAAGCGCCGTCGTTGGCGGAAAGGGCTGACCATGGCACGTGATATCGAAATCTCGATGGCCACGCTGAACGACCTCGGCGCGCAGTTCCGTGGCCTCAACCTCAATGAGCCGGAAACCTGGCCAACCGCCCCGCGCCTGCTGTTCGCCGTGCTGGCGGCGGTGCTGGTGCTGGTGCTGGGCTGGCAGTTCTACTGGAGCGGCAAGCTCGACGACCTCGATCGCAAACATATCGAGCAGGACAGCCTGAAGCAGTCCTACCTGAGCAAGGTGGCGCAGGTGGCCAACCTGGACGCGCTGCGCAAGCAGAAGGCGGAAGTGGAGCAGCGCGTGGCCCTGGTCGAGCGCCAGTTGCCCAACAAGACGGAGATGGATGCACTGCTGGCCGACGTCAATCACGCCGGCGTGGCGCGTGGCCTGCAGTTCGAGCTGTTCAAGCCGCAGGCCGCCGTGATGAAGCCCTACTTTGCCGAGATCCCGGTCAACCTGAAAGTCACCGGGCGCTATCACGACGTGGCGCAGTTCAATGCCGACGTGGCTGCGCTTTCCCGCATCGTGTCAATGCAAGGGTTGCAGTTCACTACCGGCAAGGATGGTGGCCTGGCGATGGAAGCCGTGGCGATGGCCTATCGCGCGCTTGATCCCGATGAACAGGCGGCACAGCGCAAGGCGGAAGCCGCGGCGGCCAAGACGGCTGCGGGAGTGAAGAAATGATGCCTGTGATCCAGGCCCCGGGCCTGCGTGCCTGCGCTTGCGCGCTGATTGGCGCCGCGTTGCTGGCGGCCTGCGGCGGCAGCGAGGAAGACAGCCTGCGCCAGTGGATGGCGCAAGCCCAGGCGGCCAAGGTGCCGCCGCCGGCCCCGTTGCCCGAGCCCAAGCCCTATGCGCCGCGCGAGTACGCGGCGCGCAGCGCGCCTGAGCCGTTTGCCCAGAACAAGATCGGCGACCTTAACCGTGTGCTGTCCGAATCGCCGGAGTCCGGGCGGCGGCGAGAGCCGCTGGAGGATTACCCGCTGGAGAACTTCAAGATGCTGGGCGCCATGAAGAAGAGCGGCGAGACCTACGGCGTCGTGCAGGTAGATAACAAGATCCACCACGTCAAGGTGGGTCAGTATCTCGGCCAGAACTACGGCCGGGTGGTCCGCATCAGCGATCAGGAGATCGTGTTGCGCGAATTGGTCCGGGAAGGGGTAGCCGAGTGGAAAGAGAAAATCACCAGCCTGAAGCTGGAGGGGTCGGCATGATCATCGGTCGTTGGTACCGCGCGCTTGCTGGCGCCGCGGTGATGGTGCTGGTATTGGGCGCGCCGGCTGCGCAGGCGCAATCGACAACGGGCAATGCGGTCAAGCGCGTCGATGCCACGACGGTGGGCGAGCAGACTGTCTTCACAGTCGAGCTGCAGGGGCCGCCATCGCAGAAGCCGGCCGACTTCACTACGCAGAACCCGCCCAAGCTCGCCATCGATTTCATCGATACCGGCTTTGCGGCCGGACGGGCCCAGTACGACCTCGGCGGCAAGTTGCTCAAGAGCGCCAACGTGGTGCAGATCGGCGACCGCACCCGCGTCGTCCTCGACCTGACCCGCGTGGCGACCTATCGTACCGAAGTGCGCGGCAACCTGTTCGTGGTGATGCTCGACAACGTTGCCCAGACGGCACGGGCGGCGGTGCCGACGTTCGCCCCAAGTTCGGCGCAAGCGCCGCTGGCGCCGTCGAACCGGTCGACCGTGCGCAATATCGACTTCCGCCGTGGCCAGGATGGCGCGGGCAGGATCGTGGTGGACCTGTCGTCGCGGGATTCCGGCATCAATATCGCGCAGCAGGGCCAGAACGTCGTGGTCGATTTCCTCAATACGACATTGCCCGACAGCCTGCGGCGGCGCTATGACGTGACCGACTTCGGCACCCCCGTGCAGGGCATGCGGGCGAGCGAAAACAGCGGCAACACCCGCCTCACCATCGAGCCGCGCGGAAACTGGGAATACAGTTCCTACCAGACCGATACGCAGTTCGTGGTGGAGGTGCGCCCGGTCAAGGAAGATCCGGCCAAGCTGATCAGCGGCGCGGGCTTCCGCGGCGACCGGCTCTCGCTGAACTTCCAGAACATCGACATCCGCTCGCTGCTGCAGGTGTTTGCCGATTTCACCAACCTCAACATCATCACCAGCGAAAGCGTGCAGGGCAATCTGACGCTGCGCCTGAAGGATGTGCCGTGGGACCAGGCGCTGCAGATTGTGCTCGACGCCAAGGGCTTGGCCTCGCGCCGCAATGGCAATGTGCTGCTGGTTGCGCCCAAGGCGGAGCTGGCCACCAAGGAAAAACTCGAGCTCGAATCGCAGCAGCAGATCAACGACCTCGAGCCGATCCGCAGCCAGGTGTTCCAGCTCAACTACCAGCGCGCCGAGGACGTGCGGCGCATGCTGCTCGGGCTGGCCGCGGGCGGCGTCGGTGGCGGGGCGCTGGGCGGCGCGGGTGCGATCGGCGGGGTGGGTGGAGTGGGCGGCGCGGCGGCCAGCAACACGCGCATGCTGTCCAAGCGCGGCTCGCTGACAGCCGATCCCCGTACCAACCAGCTATTCGTGTCAGATATCGCGACCAAGCTGGAAGAGGTGCAGAGCTTCCTCGGCAAGATCGACATTCCGGTGCGCCAGGTGATCATCGAGGCGCGCATCGTCGAGGCCAATGACACTTTCAGCCGCAACCTGGGCGTCAGGCTGGGCTTTGCCTCCAAGACGGCTGGCGCCGGCTACGGCAACAACTACACCAATGTGGTCAGCCCGATCACGAACCCGCTCACGGGTGGCACCTGGGATAGCAGCCCGGCACTGAGCCTGCCGGCCGCAGCGATCAACGGCGTCAATCCGGGCTCGGTCGCGGTCAGCTTGTTCAGCAACACGGCCGGCCGTTTCCTGGCGCTGGAGCTGTCGGCGCTTGAGGCCGACGGGCGGGGCAAGATCATTTCCAGCCCGCGCGTGGTCACCGCCAACAATATCAAGGCACTGATCGAGCAAGGCACGGAACTGCCCTACCAGGCCGCCACTTCCAGCGGCGCCACCTCGGTGCAGTTCCGCAAAGCCAACCTGAAGCTGGAAGTGACGCCGCAGATCACGCCGGAAGGCAATGTCCTGCTGGACGTCGACGTCAACAAGGACAGCGTGGGTATCCAGACCACGTCGGGCTTCGCCATCGACACCAAGCACGTGCAGACGCAGGTGCTGGTCGAGAACGGCGGCACCGTGGTGATCGGCGGCATTTACAGCCAGACCGAGTCCAACAATGTGAACAAGGTGCCCCTGCTGGGCGACATCCCGATACTCGGCAACTTCTTCAAGGACAATGCCAAGGTCAATAACCGGACCGAGTTGCTGGTGTTCCTGACGCCGCGCGTGCTGAACGACAGCATGTCGCTGAAATAGCCCCGGCCGCGCCGGATGCAGTAGACTGACAGGCCGCATCGATCCGATGCGGCTTTTTTATTGCCCAGGCGGGCGAGCAGGCGCGAGGGTGCATGGCAGGCGCGCAAGGCGGGTCGCGAGGCGGGTTGCCTTGTGCCGATTGCGCCGCGCCACTTGCCCGCAGCGCCCCAACATAAGAAGATGATGCAGTTTCCTACCGCGAGGACCGGCCAGAGACCCGGCTCCCGCCCGACACGCCAGTGACATTCACCCGCCCGAACCTTTTCTTTGTTGGCCTGATGGGTGCCGGCAAGACCACCGTTGGCCGCACCGTGGCCCGGCGCCTGAACTACCCGTTCTTCGATTCGGACCACGAACTCGAGGCGCGTTGCGGCGTGCGTATTCCGATCATCTTCGAGCATGAGGGCGAGTCCGGCTTCCGGGACCGCGAGGCGTTGATGATCGACGAGCTGACCCAGCGGCACGGCATTGTGCTGGCGACCGGCGGCGGCGCGGTGCTGCGGCCCGAGAACCGCGCCCACCTGAAGGCTCGCGGCACCGTGGTCTACCTGCGCGCCAGCCCGCACGACCTGTGGCTGCGCACCAGGCACGACCGCAATCGCCCGCTGCTGCAGACCGAAGACCCCAAGGGGCGGCTTGAAGCGCTCTATGGCGAGCGCGACCCGCTTTACCGCGAGGTGGCGGATTTCATCATCGAAACCGGCAAGCCTTCGGTGGCGCAGCTTGCTAATATGGTGTTGATGCAACTTGAGATGGCCGGTTTTGCCGTTGCCGCCGAGGAGCCCGAAGAGGGCGACGGCGCGTGCGCGGACAATCTTCCGGCGCAGGACCAGAAACACGATGATCACCCTTGAAGTCAGCCTTGGGGAGCGCAGCTACCCCATCCACATCGGTACCGGCCTGCTCGATCAGGTCGAATTGTTCCGTCCCCATGTACGTGGCCAGCACGCTGTTATCGTCACCAATGAGACGGTGGGGCCGCTTTACGCCGCCCGGGTCGAGGCCACCCTGGCGGCGCTTGGCAAGACCGTGCGCACCGTCACCCTGCCCGACGGCGAAGCCTTCAAGCAGTGGGAAACGCTCAACCTGATCTTCGACGCGCTGCTGACGGCGGGTGCCGACCGCAAGACCACGCTGATCGCCCTTGGCGGCGGCGTGGTGGGCGATATGACCGGGTTTGCCGCGGCCTGCTACATGCGTGGCGTGCCTTTCGTGCAGGTGCCCACCACGTTGCTGGCCCAGGTGGATTCCTCGGTGGGCGGCAAGACCGGCATCAACCACCCGCTGGGCAAGAACATGATCGGCGCCTTCCACCAGCCCAACGCGGTGATCGCCGATATCGACACGCTGCGTACGCTGCCCGCGCGCGAACTGGCGGCCGGCTTGGCCGAGGTGATCAAGCACGGCGCGATGGCCGATGCCGAGTACTTCGGCTGGATCGAACGTAATATCCGCGCGCTCAATGCCTGCGACCCGGACACCATGGCGCTGGCGGTGAAGCGTTCCTGCGAGATCAAGGCCGCGGTGGTGGCCCAGGACGAACGCGAGGGCGGCCTGCGCGCCATGCTCAATTTCGGCCACACCTTCGGCCATGCCATTGAGGCAGGCCTGGGCTACGGCGAGTGGCTGCATGGCGAGGCGGTGGGGTGCGGCATGGTGATGGCGGCGGACCTGTCGCACCGGCTCGGCTTTATCGACACCGAAACGCGCGCCCGCGTAGTGCAGCTCACGCGCGCCGCAATGCTGCCGGTGGTGGCGCCGGAACTCGGCACCGACCGCTACATCGAACTGATGAAAGTGGACAAGAAGGCGGAAGCTGGCAGCATCAAGTTCATCCTGCTGAGGAAGCTTGGCGAAGCCTTCATTACCACCGTGCCGGATCCTGACCTGCGCGCTACGCTGCAGCACGCGGTGCTCAGGCCGCCTACCGAGGCGCCGGTCGCCTGACGCGATCGGTTGTGCCTTGCAACCCCGGCCGGACGGCGCGTAGCCGCCCGGCCGGATGCCTGACCGGATTGCCGCATGACCGACCTCGAAAGCCACCTCGCTCCCTATGCCGCCCGCTCCGCGCAGACCCTTGGGCGGGCGCATCTCGAAGCGGCTTCGTCTTCGCGCACGGAGTTCCAGCGCGACCGCGACCGCGTTATCCACAGCACAGCCTTCCGGCGGCTCGAGTACAAGACGCAGGTCTTCGTCAACCATGAGGGTGATCTGTTCCGTACCCGGCTAACCCATAGCCTGGAAGTCGCGCAGATCGCCCGCTCGATTGCGCGCAACCTGCGCCTGAACGAAGACCTGGTCGAGGCCATCTCGCTGGCGCATGACCTGGGGCACACGCCTTTCGGCCATGCCGGCCAGGACGCACTGAACAATTGCATGAAGAACCATGGCGGCTTCGAACACAACCTGCAGAGCCTGCTGGTGGTGGACGAGTTGGAAGAGCGCTATGGCGGGTTCAACGGGCTAAACCTGACCTTCGAGACCCGCGAGGGCGTGCTCAAGCACTGCTCGCGCGTCAATGCCTCGGCGCTGGGCGAACTGGGCCGGCGTTTCCTGGAGGGCACCCAGCCTTCGCTGGAGGCGCAACTGGCCAACCTGGCCGATGAGATCGCCTACAACAACCACGATATCGACGACGGCCTGCGCTCCGGCCTGCTCACGCTCGAGCAGATGGACGAAGTACCGATGTGGGGGCGCCACCGGGCCGAGGCGATGGCGGCGTTTCCCGGCATCAACGGGCGGCGCGTCATTAACGAAACGGTCCGGCGCATGATCAACACCCTGATCGTCGACCTGATCGAAACCACCAGCCAGAATATTGCCGCCGCCAACCCGCGCAACATTGACGCGGTAAGGGCCGCCGGCCCGCTGGTGGCCTTCAGCCCGGCAGTGCGCGAGGAAGCGGCGGCGCTCAAGCGTTTCCTGTTCCGCCATCTGTACCGCCACTACCTCGTGATGCGCATGTCCTCCAAGGCGCACCGCATCATCACCGACCTGTTCGACGCCTTCATGGCGGATCCGCGCCTGTTGCCGCCGCAGTACCAGGCCGGGCAGGGGCGCGACCAGTCTCGCCTGATCTCGCATTACATCGCCGGCATGACCGACCGCTATGCGATTCGCGAGCACCGCCGCATTTTTGCGGTTGACGAGGGGAACTAGGCAGCCATAAACGGCGGGGAAATTGGGGACGGATCAGGCGGCGACTAGGCTATCATCGGGTATGGCATCCGCTTGAGCCATTCATCCGGTGATCGCTGGTCACCGATTCTCCTCGCTCACCATGGCCCGACTTCCTCGTTTTTCCCCGGCGTCGCTGCCGGCGCTTGTGTTGCAACGCGGCAACAATCGCCAGCCGATCTTCCTTGGCGCCGACGATCGCCCGCACTACCTCGACTGCCTGCGGATGGCCGCGCGCGAGCACGATCTGGCGATCCACGCCTACGCCTTGCGGCCAAATCATGTTCACCTCGTGGCAACCCCTCGCCATGCCGACTCGCTCAGCCTGACCATGCAGGCGGTCGGGCGCCGCTACGCGCGCCATTTCAACCGGGTTGCCGGCCGCACGGGCACGCTGTGGGATGGCCGCTTCCGTTCGGCGGTGTTCGATCCCGCGGCCTGGATGTTGCCCGCGATGCTGTATGTGGAGGGTAACGCCGTGCGCGCGGGCGAAGTGAGTTCGCCCGAAGGTGACCGCTGGAGCAGCTATCGCCACCACGCCGGCATCGAAGCCAGCCCATTTGTGAGCGATCACTCTGCATACTGGGCGCTGGGCAATACGCCATTCGAGCGCCAGTCGAATTACCGCTCCGTGACTGCCGAGGGCTTGTCCTCGATGACGCTGGCCACGCTGCGCAGCCATGCGCATAGCGGCTGGCCCCTGGGCGATGCGGCCTTCCTCGCCCAACTGGAGCGCCAGGGTGGGCGGCGCGTGCATCAGTTGCCCAAGGGAAGGCCGGTGGGCCGCTCGGCGGCCGCCAGGGAGGCAGAGCCGGACTCGATCTAAGGTCGGCCGCCGCCACGTGCGGCGGAGTCATCACCTACAGCAACAGCGCATCACAAATCGTCGTTGCAATGCACCAGGATTAATCTGTCCCCAAATAAAGACCATCCCTGAAGTGGTGCGAGATTAATTATGTTCTGACCCCATTTAAAAATTTTGCGGGACGGGTACGATTCTTTTATAGTTCCTCCACCCACATTCATTGTGCGGCGCGTCACGCCTGTGTACGCCGCTGCGGCCCCGCTGTCTCTCTCGTTGCCCCGATCCCGGTTTACGACCGGCCCCGGTGGAAGAGTGCGGTTCCCGTTCCGGTCTGCCTTGCTGGCTGCGCAGCCCTCACCGGAATCAAGCCCGTGGACCAATCGCAATCCCAATCGAAGCCAACGATGGCCCAAGCGCAGGCCGCAGAGTCTGCCGCCGCGTACGCGCCTGCCTCGCGTCCCCAAGCCCAGGGCATGTACGACCCCGCCAATGAAAAAGATGCCTGCGGCGTCGGCATGGTCGCCCACATCAAGGGCAAGAAGAGCCACGAGATCGTCCAGCAAGGCCTGAAGATCCTGGAAAACCTGGACCACCGGGGCGCGGTTGGCGCCGATGCGCTGATGGGCGACGGTGCCGGTATCCTGATCCAGATCCCGGACCAGTTCTACCGCGAGGAAATGGCCAAGCAGGGCGTGACCCTGCCGCCGTCCGGCGAGTACGGCGTGGGCATGATCTTCCTGCCGAAGGAACACGCATCCCGCCTGGCTTGCGAGCAAGAGCTCGAGCGCACCGTGCGCCTGGAAGGCCAGGTCGTGCTGGGCTGGCGCGATGTGCCGGTGGATGCCGCCATGCCGATGTCGCCGACGGTGCGCACCACCGAGCCGGTGATCCGCCAGATTTTCATCGGTCGCGGCCGCGACATCATGACCACGGACGCACTGGAACGTAAGCTCTATGTGATCCGCAAGACCGCCAGCCACGCCATCCAGGCGCTCAAGCTCAAGCACGGCAAGGAATACTTCGTGCCGTCGATGTCGGCGCGCACGGTGGTGTACAAGGGTCTGCTGCTGGCCAACCAGGTCGGCGAATACTATCTCGACCTGCAGGACCCGCGTGCCGTGTCGGCGCTGGCCCTGGTGCACCAGCGCTTCTCCACCAACACCTTCCCGGCCTGGGAACTGGCCCACCCGTATCGCATGGTCGCCCACAACGGCGAAATCAACACGGTCAAGGGCAATGTGAACTGGGTCAACGCACGTACCGGCGCGATCTCGTCGCCGGTGCTGGGCGACGACCTGCCCAAGCTGTGGCCGCTGATCTACCCCGGCCAGTCGGATACCGCATCGTTCGACAATTGCCTCGAACTGCTGACGATGGCGGGCTACCCGCTCGTCCACGCGATGATGATGATGATCCCGGAAGCCTGGGAACAGCACACGCTGATGGACGACAACCGCCGCGCCTTCTACGAATACCACGCCGCCATGATGGAGCCGTGGGACGGCCCCGCCGCAATCTGCTTCACCGATGGCCGCCAGATCGGCGCCACGCTGGACCGTAACGGCCTGCGCCCGGCGCGTTTCTATGTGACCGAGGACGACATTGTGGTGCTGGCGTCGGAAGCCGGCGTGCTGCCGTTCCCCGAGTCGCGCATCGTGCAAAAGTGGCGCCTGCAGCCGGGCAAGATGTTCCTGATCGACATGGAGCAAGGCCGCATCATCGACGACAAGGAACTCAAGGACAACCTGGCCAACGCCAAGCCCTACAAGAGCTGGATCGACGCCGTGCGCATCAAGCTCGACGAGCTCGACGCCAAGCCCGAGGACGTGGCCGCCGAGAAGAAGCCCGACGCGCGCCTGCTGGATCGCCAGCAAGCCTTCGGCTACACCCAGGAAGACGTCAAGTTCCTGATGGCGCCGATGGCGCTGGCCGGCGAGGAAGCCACCGGTTCGATGGGCAATGACAGCCCGCTGGCCGTGCTGTCGTCCAAGAACAAGACGCTGTACCACTACTTCAAGCAGCTGTTCGCCCAGGTCACCAACCCGCCGATCGACCCGATCCGCGAGAACATGGTGATGTCGCTGGTGTCCTTCATCGGACCCAAGCCCAACCTGCTCGAGCTGAACAACATCAACCCGCCGATGCGCCTCGAAGTGTCCCAGCCTGTGCTGGACTTCAAGGACATCGCCAAGATCCGCAACATCGAGCACTACACCGGCGGCAAGTTCCGTTCGTACGAGCTGAACATCTGCTATCCGAAGGCATGGGGCAAGGAAGGCATCGAAGCCCGCCTGGCCTCGCTGTGTGCGGAAGCCGTGGACGCGGTGCGTTCGGGCTACAACATCCTGATCGTGTCGGACCGCCGCGTCGATGCGGATCACGTGGCGATTCCCGCGCTGCTGGCCACGTCGGCCATTCATCACCACCTGGTGGACAAGGGCCTGCGCACCTCGGCTGGCCTGGTGGTGGAAACCGGCACGGCGCGCGAAGTGCACCACTTCGCATTGCTGGCCGGCTACGGCGCGGAAGCCGTGCACCCGTACCTGGCGATGGAAACGCTGGCCGACATGGCGCAAGGCTTGTCCGGCGACCTGTCGCCCGAGAAGGCGGTCAAGAACTTCGTCAAGGCGGTCGGCAAGGGCCTGCAGAAGGTGATGTCCAAGATGGGCATCTCCACCTATATGTCGTACACCGGCGCGCAGATCTTCGAAGCCATCGGCCTGTCGCGCGAACTGGTGCAGAAGTATTTCCACGGTACCRCATCGAATGTCGAAGGCATCGGCATCTTCGAGGTGGCCGAGGAAGCGCTGCGCCTGCACCAGGACGCCTTTGGCGACAACCCGGTGCTGGACACCATGCTCGACACCGGCGGCGAGTATGCCTACCGTGTGCGTGGCGAAGAGCACATGTGGACCCCGGATTCGGTGGCCAAGCTGCAGCACGCCGTGCGTGCCGACGACGGCAAGGGCGCGTACCAGACGTACAAGGAATACGCCAACATCATCAACGACCAGAGCCGCCGTCACATGACGCTGCGCGGCCTGTTCGAGTTCAAGGTTGATCCGGCGCGCGCCATTCCGCTGGAAGAAGTGGAATCGGCCAAGGACATCGTCAAGCGCTTCGCGACCGGCGCCATGTCGCTGGGCTCGATCTCCACCGAGGCGCACACCACGCTGGCCGTGGCGATGAACCGCATCGGCGGCAAGTCCAACACCGGCGAAGGTGGCGAGGACGAGAAGCGCTACCGCAACGAACTGCGCGGCATCCCCATCAAGAAGGGCGACACCCTGCAGGGCCTGCTGGGCTCCGAAGCCGTGGTGCGCGACCTGGAACTGGAGGCCGGCGACTCGCTGCGCTCGAAGATCAAGCAGGTGGCCTCCGGCCGTTTCGGCGTGACCGCCGAGTACCTGGCTTCGGCAGACCAGATCCAGATCAAGATGGCGCAGGGCGCCAAGCCCGGCGAAGGAGGCCAGCTGCCCGGCCACAAGGTCTCGGACTACATCGGCAAGCTGCGTTACTCGGTGCCGGGCGTTGGCCTGATCTCGCCGCCGCCGCACCATGACATCTACTCGATCGAGGATCTGGCACAGCTGATCCACGACCTGAAGAACGTCAACCCGGCATCCGATATCTCCGTCAAGCTGGTGTCGGAAGTGGGCGTGGGCACCGTGGCCGCGGGCGTGGCCAAGGCCAAGGCGGATCACGTCGTGATCGCCGGCCATGATGGCGGCACCGGCGCTTCGCCGTGGTCGTCGATCAAGCACGCCGGCACGCCTTGGGAGCTCGGCTTGTCCGAGACGCAGCAGACGCTGATGCTCAACGGTCTGCGCAACCGCATCCGCGTGCAGGCCGACGGCCAGATGAAGACTGGCCGCGACGTCGTCATCGGCGCGCTGCTGGGCGCTGACGAGTTCGGCTTCGCCACCGCGCCGCTGGTGGCCGAAGGCTGCATCATGATGCGCAAGTGCCACCTGAACACCTGCCCGGTGGGCGTGGCCACGCAGGATCCGGTGCTGCGCAAGAAATTCCAGGGCAAGCCCGAGCATGTGGTGAACTTCTTCTTCTTCGTTGCCGAGGAAGCCCGCGAGATCATGGCGCAACTGGGTATCCGCACCTTCGACGAACTGATCGGCCGTGCCGACCTGCTCGACACCAAGCCGGCCATCGAGCACTGGAAGGCGCGCGGCCTCGATTTTTCGCGCATCTTCTACCAGGTGCCGTTCCCGGCCGAGCTGCCGCGTTTCCACACCGATGGGCAGGACCACGGCCTGTCGGTCGAAGCCGGCAAGGCGCTCGACCATGTGCTGATCGCCAAGGCCCGCCTGGCCATCGACAAGGGTGAGCGCGTGTCGTTCATCCAGCCGGTGAAGAATGTCAACCGCACCGTCGGCGCGATGCTCTCGGGCGTGGTGGCCAAGCAGTACGGCCACGAAGGCCTGCCTGACGACACCATCCACATCCAGTTGCAAGGCACCGCCGGCCAGTCCTTCGGCGCCTTCCTGGCGCATGGCATCACGCTGGACCTGGTGGGCGACGGCAACGACTACGTGGGCAAGGGCCTGTCGGGCGGCCGCGTGATCGTGCGCGCTCCGCACGAGTTTCGTGGCGATCCGACCCGCAACATCATCGTGGGCAACACCGTGCTTTACGGCGCGATTGCCGGCGAAGCCTTCTTCAACGGCGTGGCAGGCGAACGCTTCGCGGTGCGCAACTCGGGCGCGTCCGCAGTGGTGGAAGGCACCGGCGACCATGGCTGCGAGTACATGACCGGCGGTACCGTGGTGGTGCTGGGCGGCACCGGACGCAACTTCGCGGCCGGCATGTCGGGCGGCATGGCCTACGTCTATGACGAGGACGGCCTGTTCGACAAGCGCTGCAACACCTCGATGGTGGCACTGGAAACGGTGCTCGCCGCGGCGGACCAGGAGAAGGGCCAGTCCCCGGCCTCCTGGCACAAGGTGGACGGCCAGCGCCAGCTCGACGAAGTCATCCTCAAGGGCCTGATCGAGCAGCACTTCCGCTTCACGGGTTCCGAGCGCGCCAAGGCGTTGCTGGCCGACTGGGCTACCTCGCGCCGCAAGTTCGTCAAGGTCTTCCCGACCGAGTACAAGCGCGCGCTGGGCGAAATGTACGCCAAGGAGCAGGAAGCGAAGGATAGCGACCGTATCGCAGCCTAAGCCGGCCCGGGCGGCGAGCCCGACCAAGCATGAGCGGCGGCGCATCGGCGCCGCCGGCCTCACAAGATACTGACCTCACAGCGGGACCGGCGCGAGCGCCGGTCCCGCCCAGCAAGACCAAGGACGCAACATGGGTAAGGCGACTGGCTTTCTCGAATTTCCGCGCCAGAATGAAGGTTACGAGCCCGTAGCCAAGCGCGTGAAGCACTACAAGGAATTCGTTTTCGCGCTGTCCGACAGCGAAGCGAAGATCCAGGGCGCGCGCTGCATGGACTGCGGCATTCCGTTCTGCAACAACGGCTGCCCGGTCAATAACATCATTCCCGACTTCAACGACCTGGTGTATCGCCAGGACTGGAAGTCGGCCATCGAGGTGCTGCACCAGACCAACAACTTCCCCGAGTTCACGGGCCGCATCTGCCCGGCACCGTGCGAGGCCGCCTGCACGCTGGGCATCAATGAAGCACCGGTCGGCATCAAGTCGATCGAGCACGCCATCATCGACAAGGCCTGGGAAGAAGGCTGGGTTGCCCCGCAGCCGCCCAAGCACAAGACCGGCAAAACCGTTGCGGTGGTCGGTTCCGGCCCCGCCGGCATGGCCGTTGCCCAACAGCTGGCGCGCGCCGGCCACGACGTGACGGTGTTCGAGAAGAACGATCGCATCGGTGGCCTGCTGCGCTACGGCATCCCCGACTTCAAGCTGGAAAAGTGGCTGATCGACCGCCGCATGGAGCAGATGCAGGCCGAAGGCGTGACCTTCCGCGCCGGCGTGATGGTGACCGACGGCGAATTGCCGGCCGGCATCAAGAACTATGCGCGTGAGACCATTTCGGCACAGGCGCTGCAAGACCAGTTCGACGCCGTCGTGCTGGCGGGCGGCTCCGAAGTGCCGCGCGATCTGCCGGTTCCCGGCCGCGACCTGTCCGGTATTCACTACGCGCTGGAATTCCTGATCCCGCAGAACAAGGAAGTGGCTGGCGACGCGCCCAACGAGATCCGTGCCGAAGGCAAGCACGTCATCGTGATCGGCGGCGGCGATACCGGCTCCGACTGCGTGGGCACCTCGAACCGCCACGGCGCCGAATCGGTCGTCCAGTTCGAACTGCTGCCGCAGCCGCCGGAAGAGGAAAACAAGCCGCTGGTGTGGCCGTACTGGCCGATCAAGCTGCGCACCTCGTCGTCGCACGATGAAGGCTGCGATCGCGACTGGTCGGTTGCTACCAAGGAATTCATCGGCGAGAACGGCAAGATCACCGCGCTCAAGGCCTGCCGCGTCGAGTGGAAGGACGGCAAGATGCAGGAAGTGCCGGACAGCGAGTTCATCCTCAAGGCTGACCTCGTACTGCTGGCGATGGGCTTCACCAACCCGGTGGGCTCGCTGCTGAGCGCCTTCGGGGTGGACACCGACGCTCGCAAGAACGCCCGTGCCGCCACGGAAGGCGAGCGCGCGTACCACACCAACGTGCCCAAGGTGTTCGCCGCTGGCGACGTGCGCCGCGGCCAGTCGCTGGTGGTGTGGGCGATCCGCGAAGGCCGCCAGGCCGCGCGTTCGGTCGATGCCTTCCTGATGGGACACTCCGAGCTGCCGCGCTAAGGCGCTGCTCTCGTTGCAAAACCCGCCCCGCGCAAGCCGGGCGGGTTTTTTTTATTGGCGTCCGGTCAGGCCGGCTGCAGGGCGCGGCCCATCAGCACGGCGTCGGCGCCATAGGCCGACAGCTTGGCGTCGAATGCGTCGTCAGCCGAGGCAATTTTTTCGTACCCGAGTCTGCGCCACCACGGTGCTGCCGATTGCACGGCGACCAGCCGCGACGAGCGCAGCCCGGCGTCCAGCGCCGCCGCGCGGGCGGCTACGTAAAGTCCCTGAGCCAGACCCTTGCCCTGGCCGGCAGGCGCCACCGCCATATCGTGCACAAACCAGGTGAGTGCCGCAGCCGGCTCGGCTGGAGCCCGCCCGGACTCATCACTCCACGCCCAGTGAGGTTCCAGGACGCCGTCGAGCGGTGGCAGGCTGTCCTGCGGCCACATATGGGTAAACAGATAAGCTGCCAGCGTCTCGTTCCGTCCGGCGCGCGCCGCCACCCAGCAGGTGGCCGGCGACAGCGTCAGCCGGCTGGCCAGGGCGGCGCCGGATTCGAGCAGCATGCCGCGATAGCACTGGGCCTGGATTTCCAGCACGGCGGGCAGGTCGGTGGGCCGCATGGGCCGGAGAATGCATTCGCTCATGGCCGGCGATTATAGGGGGCGTTGCGTGCCGAAGGCACGGCGATGCCGCACTCGACACGCCGCAAACCGCCGGAGCAGGGTGCTGCCGGACGGCCCGGCCACTCTCGAGGCTGGCCATGCGTCAGTGTGCCGGAGCCGGCCGGGAAGCTGCGGCATGCCCTCCCCACAGGGTTGTCCCGGCTATGGTTAACGTGGTCTGTGCGGCTCTAGGCAATCTTCGTAGAATGACCTGACAATTAAATCAAAGACTGCCTCGCTAACCCCCTTTTCAGCCGATAGAGATGTCACCGGCAATGCCTGTGGCCCGGAGGAATTGATGTCCGAAGTGCGCATTTTTTCGCGGCTTTGGCGAGGTAAGGCGATGTTGCTTCACCCCGCTGCAAAGCCGGCTGGTCAGCAGCCCCACTTGCGTGCCAGGCATCCGCTGTTTGTTTCGCCTGTTTTTTGCTTCCCTTGGCAGGGGATGGCATCGCGCGTCGCGTCCCGGATCCGGGTCTTCGCGCTGCTTTGCCTCGCCGGCCTGGTGGCCGGCACCGGCGGCCCCGTCCAGGCGCGGCCGGCAACCCCACAGGCAACCCCGACTCAAACCGCATTCACCCGCCCCATATCGTTTCCTGTCCGGCCGATCCGCCTGATCGTGCCCTTTCCCGCCGGCGGCGTGCCGGACGCCGTGGCGCGCTTGCTGGCCGAGCGGCTGGCGGTACGCCTCGGCGTGCCGGTCGATGTCGATAACCGGCCCGGCGCGGGCGGCACCACAGCGGGCGACGTGGTGGCCAAGGCGAGTTCCGACGGGCATACCTTGCTGTTCCACCAGGCCACCATGCTGATCCAGCCCGGCCTGGAGCCCGTGCCCTACGACGTGGTGCGCGACTTCACGCCGGTGGCGCGCGTGGCCACCATGCCGCTGTTCCTCGTGATCGATGCGCGTCTGCCGATGCGCACGCCGCAGCAATGGCTGACGGCGGTCAATGCCAACCCCGCCTCCTACAGTTATGGCTCCGGCCAGGCCGGTAGCCCTTCGCACCTCTATGCCCAATACGCCGTGCACGGCGTCCCCAACGGGGTGYCGCTGGTTATAGCCAAGGGCGAGGGAGCCGTGGTGCAAGAGATGCTTGCCGGACGCATCAGCGCCTGTTTTTGCTCGTTTGCATCGGTACAGGCACACGTCAAGAATGGCAACCTGCGCCTGCTTGGCGTGACTGGTGTGGTGCGTTCACAAGTTGCGCCCGCGGTGCCCACCCTGCAGGAATCCGGGCTGGACGGCTACGGGGCGGGAGCCTGGTATGGCGTCATTGCCCCGGCCAAGACGCCGCATGCCATCGTGGCGCGGATCGCCAGCGAACTGGACGCGGTGATGGGCGAACGCGAAGTCCGGGATCGCTTGCTGGCGGCCGGCCTGACGCCGTTGCGGGACTCGCCCGAAGCGTTCGCCACAGCGATTCGCTCGGAGTCGATCCAGTGGCAGGTGATTCTTCGGCAGGCGGGCGGGCCAACCGAACCCTAGGTGGCGCCTGGTCTGGCGCCGGCACACGTCAAATGTGATGAAACAATTATTTGCGATCCATCGATGTGGATTGCGGCACACTGGCGCGGGCGCCGCTAGGTAGTAGCCCTTATAATGGCGGACCGCCTAACACGGTGCCAACGTGACCGATTCCGCCTCAAACCTCGTCGAGCTCCAGTCTGTCGATTTTGCCTACACGGCGAATGGCAAGCCTATCCTGTCGGGCCTTAGCATGCGCTTCCCGCGCGGCAAGGTGGTGGCCGTCATGGGCGGCTCGGGCTGCGGCAAAACCACCGTGATGCGCCTGATCGGCGGTCAGGTCCGCCCGCAGAAGGGACAAGTGCTCTTCAACGGCGCCAATATTCCCGCCCTGGACCGCCATGACCTCTATGCCGTGCGGCGCCAGATGGGCATGCTGTTCCAGTTTGGCGCCTTGTTCACCGATCTCTCCGTGTTCGACAACGTTGCCTTCCCGTTGCGCGAACATACGGACTTGCCGGAGTCGATGATCCGCGACCTGGTGCTGATGAAGCTCAACGCCGTCGGCCTGCGCGGCGCGCGCGAACTGATGCCCTCGGAGATCTCCGGCGGCATGGCGCGCCGGGTTGCACTGGCGCGCGCGATCGCGCTCGATCCCGCCCTGTTGATGTATGACGAGCCCTTCGCGGGACTCGACCCGATCTCGCTGGGCCTGACCGCGCGCCTGATCCGCAGCCTGAATGACGCGCTTGGCGCCACCACCATCATCGTGTCGCACGACGTCAACGAGACCTTCCTGATCGCCGACTACGTCTATTTCATCGCCAACGGCCGCATTGCCGCCGAAGGCGAGCCCGAGGCCCTGCGCGCTTCGTCGGATCCCTTCGTGCACCAGTTCGTCCACGCCGAGCCCGACGGGCCAGTGCCCTTCCACTATCCGGGCCCGTCGCTGGCCGAGGACTTCGCGAGCGGGGCGGGGCGATGATAGGGTTCTTCACAAGCATCGGCTCTGCCGTGCGGCAGTCGGTCATCGGCCTCGGTCATGCCACCCGCATGTTCTTCACAGTGCTGGCGATGTCGCCGGCGCTGCTGCGACGCTTCCGGCTGGTAAGCGACCAGATTTTCTTCGTCGGCAACCTGTCGCTGGTGATCATCGCGGTATCGGGGTTATTTGTCGGCTTCGTGCTGGGATTGCAGGGTTATTACACATTAAATCGCTATGGTTCCGAGCAGGCACTCGGCCTGCTCGTGGCCCTGTCGCTGGTGCGCGAACTGGGTCCGGTGGTGACGGCGCTGTTGTTCGCCGGCCGCGCCGGTACCTCGCTCACGGCCGAAATCGGCCTGATGAAGGCCGGCGAACAGCTCACGGCCATGGAAATGATGGCGGTCAATCCGCTGCAGCGCGTGATCGCGCCGCGCTTCTGGGCTGGCGTGGTGGCGATGCCGGTCCTGGCGGCGATTTTCAGTGCCGTCGGTATCCTCGGCGGCTATGTGGTCGGCGTGCAGATGATCGGCGTGGATGCGGGCGCGTTCTGGTCGCAGATGCAGAACGGGGTTGACGTTCGGAATGACGTGCTGAACGGCGTCATAAAGAGCTTCATTTTTGGCGTCGCGGTGACGTTTATAGCGCTGTACCAGGGCTATCAGGCCAAGCCCACGCCGGAAGGTGTGTCGCGCGCCACCACGCGTACCGTCGTGATTGCCTCGCTGGCCGTGCTGGCGCTGGATTTCCTGCTGACTGCGCTGATGTTCAGCTGACCTGCCGGTGCGGTCGTCGGAGCCGGAGTACTTGAAGAAGAGACGCAGATGAAAAGAAATACACTCGATTTCTGGGTTGGGCTGTTTGTTGTGGCGGGTTTCGTGGCACTGCTGTTCCTGGCGCTGAAGGCCGGCAACATGAGCTCGCTGTCGTTCCAGGAGACCTACTCGGTGCAGGCGCGCTTCGACAATATTGGCGGCCTGAAGCCGCGCGCCCCGGTGAAGAGCGCCGGCGTGGTGGTGGGGCGGGTGGCCGACATCCGCTTCGACGACAAGACCTACCAGGCGACCGTGACGGTCAACCTGGAAAAGCGCTACCAGTTCCCCAAGGACACTTCGGCCAAAATCCTGACCTCCGGCTTGCTGGGCGAGCAATACCTGGGTCTTGAGGCGGGTGGCGATTCCGCCATGCTGGCCGAGGGTTCGCGCATCACAATGACGCAATCGGCCGTGGTGCTGGAAAACCTGATCGGGCAGTTCTTGTATAACAAGGCCGCCGACGCCGGTGCCGGCGGCAACAACGCTGGCGGGGGTGCCGCGGGCGCCGCCAGCGGTGCGGCAGGGGGGCTGAAATGAATGGCAACCGAGCCGCCGCGCGCTGGTGCGCGGGGCGAAATTGGTTGCTGGCAGTGTTGGCAGCGGGTTTGATGGCAGGTTGCGCGAGCGGCCCGACCGCCAACCCGAAAGATCCCCTCGAACCCTTCAACCGGGAAGTCTTCAAGATCAACGACGACTTCGACAAGGGCGTGTTGCGCCCGGTCGCCGAGTTGTACACTGACTTCATTCCGTCGCCGATCCGTACCGGGATAGACAACGCTTTCTCCAACGTCAGCGACGTCTACTCGGCTGTCAACAACCTGCTGCAGGGCAAGCCCGCCCGCGCCGTGGAAGACACCATGCGCGTGGCCATGAACAGTGTGCTGGGTATCGGCGGCCTGATTGACATCGCTACCCCTGCCGGGCTGCCCAAATACAAGGAAGACTTCGGGCAGACGCTGGGCGTATGGGGCGTGCCGGCCGGACCTTACCTGGTGCTGCCGCTTTTCGGGCCGAGTTCGGTGCGCGATACCGCAGGCATGCTGGTGGACCGCCAGATCGATCCGTCGGCGTACCTCGATCCCGTCTGGCTTCGCAACTCGCTGTTCGGGGTGCGTGTCGTCAACACCCGGGCCTCGCTGCTCGGCGCCTCCGGCCTGATCGAGATGGCGGCGCTCGACAAATATGCGTTCCTGCGCGACGCCTACCTGCAGCGCCGCGAGTACCAGATCTATGATGGCAACCCGCCGGAGAGCGACGACACCGCGCCGGCAAGCGAGCCGTCCGACACCAGGCAGGAAAACCAGACGCTGCCCACGCCACCGGTGCAGATGCCGGGCGGCATTCGCTTTGGCCGTTGAGTATGTCTGGCCGCGCGCGTGTCATGGCTGTGAGCGGTGCAACAAATTATGTAAATGTGGCGTCGGAGTTCCTGGCGCTGCGAACTCCCCCGGCTCGCCCGAACTCCAACTCGGCGCGTGACCATTACCGGCCTTGATGCCGGGACACGCAAGGTTGCCGTAGCCCGGTGACCGGTGCGTTCGATTGATAAGGACAAAATGATGCTGAAGCGACTCTTGCTGCCTTTTCTTACCGTGGTTGCCTTTGCCGGTGCCGCCCATGCCCAAACGCAGGATGCCAGCACGCCCGATGGCCTGGTCAAGGCCGTGGTCGGCGACGTGATGGCCTCCGTCAAGGCGGACAAGGACATGCAGGCCGGGAATATCACCAAGATCTCCGCGCTGGTGGAGCAGAAGATCCTCCCCAACGCGAACTTCCAGAAGACCACGCAGATCGCCATGGGCCGTAACTGGTCCAAGGCTACGCCGGAGCAGCAAAAGCAGATTGCCGACGAGTTCAAGACGCTGCTGATCCGTACCTACTCCGGCGCCATCGCGCAGATTCGCGACCAGACCGTGCAGTTCCGCCCGTACCGCGGCAGCCCGGAGGATACCGACGCCACCATCCGCACCCAGGTCATCAACAAGGGGGAGCCGATCCAGCTGGACTACCGCCTGGAAAAGACACCGCAAGGCTGGAAGGTCTATGACATCAATGTGCTGGGTGCCTGGCTGACCGAGGCCTACAAGGGCAGCTTCAACACGATCGTGGGCCAGCAGGGCGTGGACGGCGTGATCAAGACACTGCAAGACCGCAACCGCCAGCTCGCCAACGCCAAGAACTGACCGGCAGGCCCGCGCGTCGCGCCGCCTCCGGCGCAGCGTGACTGGCCGAACTGATCTACAATGAGCGCTCCCGCACCCGCGGGAGTGCTTTTTTCCAGACCCGCATCCCCGGACCGCTGCCAGATGCTCTCGCTCGACACCTCGCTGACCAACCGCAACGCCGCCGCCGTGCTGCGTGACGGCCTGGCACGCCTGGCCCAGGGTGAAGCCCGGGTTGACTGCAGCGGCCTGGTCCAGGTCGATTCGGCAGCTGTCGCCGTGCTGCTGGCCTGGCAGCGTGACGCCGCCAGCCGCGGCAAGTCGCTCGAAATTATTGGCGTACCGGCACAAGTCATCGAGCTGGCCGCCCTGTATGGCGTCGAATCCCTGCTGCAACTGGTACCCCAGGCGGGTGCCCAGGGCAAGCAAGGCACCCTTTCCCACCGACATTGAACCGGCATCCGTGGCAAGCTGCTGACCTGCGCTTGCTACAGCGATGCCCGGGCGATGGCTCGCGCCACGCCTCGCGCTCAAAGCGGGACTACTCCCGTATCCCCTATAATTCCGGGTTGTTCGACCGTTCCGGCATATAAGGCACGGACAAGACACGGTCGAAGCACCCAGGCGGTCCCCGCCATTTCAAGGAGGCCGGCGTGCGAGGCTGAAAAGCCGACGCGCCTGCCAAACAGTATCCGGCCATGAAAGCCATCGAACTCAAAGACGTTCGCAAGCGCTACCGCAACCTGCAAGCGCTGAAGGGTGTCAGCTTCACCGTCGAGCGCGGCGAATTCTTCGGCCTGCTCGGCCCCAACGGTGCAGGCAAGACCACGCTGATCTCCATCCTGGCGGGCCTGAACCGTGCCGATTCCGGCAGCGTCAGCGTGCTCGGCCACGACGTGGTGTCCGATTACCGCCTGGCGCGGCGCATGCTGGGCGTGGTCCCGCAGGAGCTGGTCTTCGATCCCTTCTTCACCGTGCGCGAGACGCTGCGCCTGCAGTCCGGCTATTTCGGATTGACCCGCAACGACGACTGGATCGACGAGATCATGGCCAACCTGGATCTCACCAACAAGGCCGACGCCAATATGCGCCAGCTTTCCGGCGGCATGAAGCGGCGCGTGCTGGTGGCCCAGGCCCTGGTGCACCGGCCGCCGGTCATCGTGCTCGACGAGCCGACCGCCGGGGTCGACGTGGAACTGCGCCAGACCCTGTGGAAGTTCATCTCGCGGCTGAATCGCGAGGGCCATACCATCATTCTCACCACGCACTACCTGGAAGAAGCCGAGGCGTTGTGCGATCGCATCGCCATGCTCAAGTTCGGCGAGGTGGTGGCGCTGGACCGCACCAGCAACCTGCTGAGCCAATTCGCAGGGCTGCAGCTGGCGCTGACGTTCTCCAGGGGCGCGCTGCCCGCCGCGCTTGAACCGCTGCGCATGCCCGCCAACCCCGGCGAGCGCGCGGTTCGGCTGCGGCTGTCGGGTTATCCGGCGGTGGAGCCGATCCTGGCCGCCTGCCGCGAGGCCGGTTGCGAGATCGAAGACATGGAAATCAACAAGGCCGACCTGGAGGACGTGTTCGTGCAGATCATGCGGCGCGAAGGCCACATGCCGGGCGCGCTGCCGGATACGGCGGTGGAGGCCGCAGCATGAAGATGCCAACCGAATTCGACGGCACCCAAGACGCCATCAACACGCACCTCGCACCGATGGCGGTGGGTGGCCTGGTGGGCTTCCGCACCCTTCTTTACAAGGAAGTGCTGCGCTTCTGGAAGGTCAGCTTCCAGACCGTGGCGGCGCCGGTGCTGACCGCGATCCTGTATCTGCTGATTTTCGGCCACGTGCTGGAAAACCGCGTGAAGGTGTACGACCAGATCAGCTATACCGCCTTCCTGGTGCCGGGGCTGGTGATGATGAGCGTGCTGCAGAATGCCTTCGCCAATAGCTCGTCGTCGCTGATCCAGTCCAAGATCACCGGCAACCTGGTGTTCATCATGCTGCCGCCGCTGTCGCACTGGGAAATGTTTGGTGCCTACGTGGTGGCTTCCATCGTGCGCGGCCTGGCCGTGGGCCTGGGCGTGCTGCTGGTGACGGCCTGGTTCGCCAACCTGCATTTCGCCAATATCGGCTGGATCCTGCTGTTTGCCTTGCTGGGCGCGGCGATTCTTGGCACGCTGGGGCTGATCGCGGGAATCTGGGCCGAGAAGTTCGACCAGCTCGCGGCCTTCCAGAACTTCCTGATCATGCCGGCGACCTTCCTCTCCGGCGTGTTTTATTCGATCCACTCGTTGCCTCCCTTCTGGCAGGCGGTGTCGCACGCGAACCCGTTCTTCTACATGATCGACGGCTTCCGCTACGGCTTTTTCGGTGTCTCCGACGTGGCGCCGGCCTTCAGTCTCGCGGTAGTAGGTACAGCGTTCGTGGTGCTTGCGGCGATAGCGCTGCAGCTGCTCAAGAGCGGCTACAAGCTGCGCCACTGAGGGGGCGTCTGCCCCGCCGAACCCACAAGCGAACCGACGCGACACACAGAGAAACAAAGCGAAAAGACAATCATGCTGCCTACACCCCAACAAGTCAGGGACTACATCGCCCAAGGCCTCTCCTGCGAACACCTGGAAGTGGAAGGCGACGGCCAGCACTTCTTTGCCACCATCGTCAGCGCCGAATTCGACGGCAAGCGCCTGATCCAGCGGCACCAGCAGGTCTATGCCGCGCTGGGCGACCGCATGCGCGCCGAGATCCACGCGCTGTCGATGAAGACGCTGACGCCGGCCGAGTGGCAGGCGCAGGCGGGCCAGGCCAAGTAAGACGGACCAACAAGCTGGCCGCCCGACAGGCCGGACGTGACAAGCAGGTCGTCCCGCAACGCGGCGGCCTCGGGTACCAGATGCCGCGGTTGTGCGCTTTGAGGCACAGGCGGGGAGCGAAATGAATGACGCCGGACGCCTTTGGGCAGCCGGCCTGAAACGACTGAACATGGACAAACTCGAGATCCAGGGCAATGGCCCGCTGCGAGGCGAGATCCGCGTCTCCGGCGCCAAGAACGCTGCGCTGCCGATCCTGTGCGCAGGGCTGCTTACGGCCGATACCGTTACGCTGGACAATGTGCCCAACCTGCAGGACGTGCGCACCACGCTCAAGCTGCTGCGCCAGATGGGCGTGAAGGCGGAGCAGGACGGCGCGCGCGTCACGCTGAATGGCGCCGACGTGAATTCGCCCGAGGCCCCCTACGAGCTGGTCAAGACCATGCGCGCCTCGATCCTGGTGCTGGGTCCGCTGGTGGCGCGCTTCGGCGAGGCGCGCGTATCGCTGCCCGGCGGCTGCGCCATTGGCGCGCGCCCGGTCGACCAGCACATCAAGGGCTTGCAGGCCATGGGCGCCGAGATCAGCATCGAACACGGCTTTATCCATGCCCGCGCCAGCCGCCTGAAGGGTGCGCGCGTGGTCACCGACATGATCACCGTGACCGGCACCGAGAACCTGCTGATGGCCGCTACCCTGGCCGACGGCGAAACCGTGCTGGAAAACGCCGCGCGCGAGCCGGAAGTGACCGATCTTGCCAACCTGCTGGTCAAGATGGGCGCTCGCATCGAAGGCATCGGCACCGACCGCCTTGTAGTGCAGGGCGTGGAGCGCCTGCACGGCGCGAGCCACGCCGTGATCGCCGACCGCATCGAGGCCGGCACCTTCCTGTGCGCGGCCGCCGCCACGCTTGGCGATGTGGTGCTGCGCGGCGTGCAGCCGGGCATCCTGGACACCGTGCTCGACAAGCTGCGCGAAGCCGGCGCCACCATCGAAACCGGTGACGACTGGATCCGCCTGCAGATGGCCCGGCGCCCGCAGGCGGTGAGCTTCCGCACTTCCGAGTACCCGGCCTTCCCGACCGACATGCAGGCGCAGTTCATGGCGCTGAACAGTGTCGCCAACGGCGTGRCCCGCATTACCGAAACGATTTTCGAAAACCGCTTCATGCACGTGCAGGAGCTCAACCGGCTGGGCGCCGATATCGCGGTCGAAGGCAATACCGCGGTTGTCACCGGCGTGCCCCGGCTGTCCGGCGCCAAGGTGATGGCGACCGATCTGCGCGCCTCCGCCAGCCTGGTGATCGCCGGGCTGGTCGCCGAGGGCGAAACCGTGATCGATCGCATCTATCACCTGGACCGCGGCTACGACCGCATGGAAGACAAGCTGTCGGCCGTGGGCGCCAAGATCCGCCGTATCGCCTGAGCTCGCAAGAAAAGACACAAGGACGCAGATGAGCCCCTCCCCGACCCAGTTGACGCTGGCCCTCTCCAAGGGCCGGATCTTCACCGAAACCATGCCGCTGCTGGAAGCGGCCGGCATCCACGTCACCGAGGATCCGGAAACCTCGCGCAAGCTGATCCTGCCCACCTCCGATCCGGATGTGCGCGTCATCATCGTGCGCGCCTCGGATGTGCCGACCTACGTGCAATATGGCGCGGCCGATTTCGGCGTGGCCGGCAAGGACGTGCTGATGGAGCACGGCATGGCGGGGCTGTATGCGCCGATCGACCTGAATATCGCCAAGTGCCGCATGTCGGTGGCGACCTCGGCCGGTTTCGACTACGCCAGCGCCGTGCGCCAGGGCGCGCGGCTGGCCGTGGCCACCAAATATGTGCAGACCGCGCGCGAGCACTTCGCCAAGAAGGGCGTGCACGTGGACCTGATCAAGCTGTATGGCTCGATGGAACTCGGGCCCCTGGTGGGACTGGCCGACGCCATCGTCGATCTGGTCAGCACCGGCGGGACCTTGCGCGCCAACAACCTGGTCGAAGTGGAAGAGATCGTGCAGATATCGTCGCGCCTGGTAGTCAACCAGGCTGCCCTCAAACTCAAGCGTGAGCGGCTAGCCCCGATTCTCGACGCGTTTGAACGGGCCTCCGCCGCGCTGGTCTGATGCCGCGCGAGCAGGGCCTGGGGAATGGAGTCATGAACGAAAATTCTATGGAAAACCTGGAAATCCGCCGGCTGGATTCGACCGAGCCGCGCTTTGCGGCCGAGCTGCGCGAGGTGCTGGCCTTCGAAGCCGGTGAAGACGAAGCGATCGATCGCGCCGTCGCGCAGATCCTCGCCGATGTAAAGACCCGCGGCGATGCCGCGGTGCTGGAGTACACGCAGCGTTTCGACCGCGTCGATGCCGGCGCCATGAGCGCGCTGGAAGTGTCGCCGGCCAAGCTCGAGGCCGCGCTCGACGAACTCGAGCCCAAACGCCGCGCTGCGCTGGAAACCGCGGCGGCGCGCGTGCGCGCTTACCACGAGAAGCAGAAGATCGAGTGCGGCAGCCATAGCTGGGAGTACACCGAGTCCGACGGCACCGTGCTGGGGCAAAAGGTGACCCCGCTGGACCGCGTGGGCATCTACGTGCCGGGCGGCAAGGCGGCGTATCCGTCGTCCGTGCTGATGAACGCGATTCCCGCGCGCGTGGCAGGCGTCAAGGAAGTCATCATGGTCGTGCCCACGCCGGGCGGCGTGCGTAACGAACTGGTGCTGGCCGCGGCGCAGATCGCCGGCGTGGACCGCGTGTTCACCATCGGTGGCGCGCAGGCGATCGGGGCGCTGGCCTACGGCACCGCCACGCTGCCTCAGGTCGACAAGATCGTCGGCCCGGGCAACGCCTATGTGGCGGCGGCCAAGCGTCGCGTGTTCGGCACCGTCGGCATCGACATGATCGCCGGCCCGTCCGAGATCCTGGTGATCTGCGACGGCACCACCGACCCCGACTGGGTGGCGATGGACCTGTTCTCGCAAGCCGAGCACGACGAACTCGCGCAATCCATCCTGCTGTGCCCGGACTCCAACTACCTGGCCCAGGTGGAGGAAAGCATCCACCGGCAGATCGAGTCCATGCCGCGCCGCGACGTGATCCGTGCCTCGCTGTCCGGGCGCGGGGCGCTGATCCGGGTACGCGATATGGACGAGGCCTGCGAGATCGCCAACGCGATCGCGCCGGAGCACCTGGAGATTTCCGCCGAGAACCCGCGCCACTGGGCCGAGAAGATCCGCCACGCCGGCGCCATCTTCCTGGGCCGCTATACGAGCGAGTCGCTGGGTGACTACTGCGCCGGGCCGAATCACGTGCTGCCCACCTCGCGCACCGCGCGGTTCTCGTCGCCGCTGGGCGTGTACGACTTCCAGAAGCGCTCGAGCCTGATCGAGGTGAGCGAGCAGGGTGCGCAGATGCTTGGCCAGATCGCCGCCGAGCTGGCCTATGGCGAAGGCTTGCAAGCACACGCCCGCAGCGCCGAATACCGCCTCAGGCGCAACTGAGGCAAAAGCGGCCGGCGCCCGGGTTTGTCCGGGCGCCGGCCAGAAACCACCGACCCAAGTCGACCCAAGAGGTAAATCCCATGTCCGTAGTGCAGCCTTCCCTGATCGACCGCATCATCCGTGACGACGTACGCGCCATGGGCGCCTACCATGTGCCGGATTCGCACGGTCTGGTAAAGCTGGACGCGATGGAGAACCCCTACCGCCTGCCCGACGCACTGCGCGACAAGCTGGCCGCGCGGCTGGCCGAGGTAGCGCTCAACCGCTATCCGGTGCCCAGCAGCGAAGCGCTGCGCGCGCGCCTGAAGACGGTGATGGACGTGCCGGCGGGCATGGATGTGCTGCTGGGCAACGGCTCGGACGAGATCATCAGCATGCTGGCGCTGGCGGTGGCCAAGCCGGGCGCCAAGGTGCTGGCACCGGTGCCAGGCTTTGTCATGTACGCCATGTCGGCCCAGTTCGCCGGGCTCGAATTCGTCGGCGTGCCGCTCAACGCGGACTTCACGCTGGACCGCGCCGCCATGCTGGCGGCAATGGCCGAGCACCAGCCCGCCATCGTCTACCTGGCCTACCCGAACAATCCCACCGGCAACCTGTTCGACGCGGCCGATATGGAAGCCATCGTGCGCGCCGCCCAGGGCGAGGTCTGCCAGAGCCTGGTGGTGGTTGACGAAGCCTACCAGCCGTTCGCCCAGGACACCTGGATGCCGCGCCTGGCCGAGTTCGGCAACCTGTTGGTGATGCGCACCGTTTCCAAGCTGGGCCTGGCCGGCATCCGGCTGGGCTACCTGGCCGGCGCGCCGGAGTGGCTGTCGCAGATCGACAAGGTGCGCCCGCCGTACAACGTCAATGTGCTGACCGAGGCCACGGCGCTGTTCGTGCTCGAGCATGTCGATGTGCTCGACCAGCAGGCCGCGCAACTGCGTGCCGAGCGCGCCACCGTGGCCGATGCCCTGGCAGGCTTGCCGGGCGTGACGGTGTACCCAAGCGCAGCCAATTTCCTGCTGGTGCGCGTGGCGGATTCCGCTCGTGTGTTCGAAGGCGTGCTTGCGCGCAAGGTATTGATCAAGAACGTGGGTAAAATGCACCCATTGCTGGCCAACTGTCTGCGCGTCACGGTCAGCACTCCCGAAGAGAACGCGCAATTTCTCGCCGCCTTCCAGGCGGCGTCGCAGGATTAACACCATGCGTGTTGCAGAGGTCACCCGCAATACATCGGAAACGCAGATCCGCGTTTCGTTGAATCTCGATGGCACCGGCCGCCAGAAACTGGCGTCCGGCGTGCCGTTCCTCGACCACATGCTGGATCAGATTGCCCGCCATGGCATGTTCGACCTCGAAGTCGAAGCCAGCGGCGATACCCATATCGATGACCACCACACGGTGGAAGACGTCGGCATCGCGCTCGGCCAGGCGGTCGCCAAGGCCATCGGCGACAAGAAAGGCATCACCCGCTACGGCCATAGCTATGTGCCGCTGGACGAATGCCTGTCGCGCGTGGTGATCGACTTCTCCGGCCGTCCCGGCCTGGAATTCCACGTACCGTTCACCCGCGCTCGGGTGGGCAGCTTCGACGTCGACCTCACCATCGAGTTCTTCCGCGGCTTCGTCAATCATGCCGCGGTGACGCTGCATATCGACAACCTGCGCGGCATCAATGCCCACCACCAGTGCGAAACCGTGTTCAAGGCCTTCGGGCGGGCGTTGCGCATGGCGGTGGAAATGGATCCCCGTGCGGGCAACACGATTCCGTCGACCAAGGGCACCCTCGTCGGCTGAACCTCGCCGACGCGCTACCTCTCACGTGCCGGTGCGTACGTTCTGCTGCGCCGGCGAGAACATCAGATCAACGCGGTACAACGCGGTACTTACGCGACATTAGCGCGACATTCGCCCAACCCGATGGATACGCTTAAGTCGTTCATTTCGCTGCTGGCGCTGATCAACCCGATCGGGGCGATTCCGTTCTTCATCAGCCTGACCACCCAGCAGACTGAAGAAGAAAAGCGGCATACCATCAAGATCGCGTCGATCTCGGTGGCGACGGTGGTAGGCATCTCCGCCTTGCTGGGSCAGCAGATCATCGAGTTCTTCAATATCTCGGTGGCSTCGYTGCAGGTGGGYGGGGGCCTSATCATGATCATGATGGCCATGAACATGCTGAACGCGCAGACTGGCCGCACCAAGGCGACGCCCGAGGAAGAGGACGAGGCGGAAGCCAAGGCCAGTATCGCGGTAGTGCCGCTGGCGCTGCCCTTGCTGACCGGACCTGGTTCGATCAGCACGGTGATCGTCTATGCCGGCAAGACCCAGCACTGGTACCAGTTGCTGATTCTGGTCGGGATCGGGATCGCGCTTGGCGCAGTGGTATATATAGTGTTCCGCGCCGCGGACCCGATCGCGCGCGTGATCGGGCGCACCGGCATCAATATCGGCACGCGCCTGATGGGGCTGATCCTGTCGGCGCTGGCCGTAGAATTCATTGTGGACGGGCTGAAGACATTGTTGCCTGTTTTGAAATCATGACTACCATAGCAATTGTGGATTACGGCATGGGCAACCTGCGCTCGGTAGCGCAGGCCTTGCGTGCCGCGGCGCCGGAAGCGGACGTGCAGGTGGTGGACCAGCCGGAGGCGATCCGCGCGGCGGACCGCGTGGTGCTGCCAGGCCAGGGTGCGATGCCCGACTGCATGAGCGCACTGGGCGCCTCGGGCCTGCAACAGGCCGTGATCGAGGCCGCCGCTAGCAAGCCGATGCTGGGAGTGTGCGTTGGCGAACAGATGCTGTTCGACTTCAGCAAGGAAAGTAGAACGGACGGTGGCCGTACGCCCTGCCTGGGCCTCTTGCCCGGCGAGGTGATCCGCTTCGAACTGGAAGGCATGACCCAGCCGGACGGTTCGCGCTACAAGGTGCCGCAGATGGGCTGGAACCGCGTGAAGCAAACGCGCCCCCATCCGCTGTGGGCTGGCATCCCCGATGAAAGCTGGTTCTATTTCGTGCACAGCTACTACGTGCATGCGGAGGATCCGGCGCATATTGCCGGCGAAACGGAATATGGCGCCTTATTTACGAGCGCGGTGGCGCGCGATAATATTTTTGCCACGCAGTTCCACCCGGAAAAGAGCGCCGCCATGGGCTTGCAGCTGTACCGGAACTTCGTGCACTGGAATCCCTGAACGTCGATAGTGGCTTTTTTGGGACAGGGCTGACCGGCTACGCTGGCTAGTTCAACTTTCTCTTTCACTCAAACACGCTCGTCACACTTATGTTGCTCATTCCGGCCATCGACCTGAAGGACGGTCAATGTGTACGCCTTAAACAAGGCGACATGGACCAGGCCACCGTCTTTTCCGAAGATCCCGCCGCCATGGCACGTCACTGGGTGGAGCAGGGCGCACGGCGCCTGCACCTGGTCGACCTCAATGGTGCGTTCGTGGGCAAGCCCCGCAATGAAGCTGCCATCAAGGCCATCATCGCCGAGGTGGGCGATGAGATCCCGATCCAGCTCGGCGGCGGCATCCGCGACCTGAACACCATCGAGCGCTGGCTCGACGGCGGCCTGTCGTACGTCATCATCGGCACAGCGGCGGTCAAGAACCCCGGGTTCCTCAAGGACGCCTGCACGGCGTTCGGCGGCCACATCATCGTCGGCCTGGATGCCCGTGAAGGCAAGGTCGCCACGGATGGCTGGAGCAAGCTGACCGGCCACGAGGTTGCCGACCTCGCGCGCAAGTACGAGGACTACGGCGTGGAAGCCATCATCTACACCGACATCGGCCGCGACGGCATGCTGCAGGGCATCAACATCGATGCCACCGTCAAACTGGCGCAGTCGGCAACGATCCCGGTGATCGCCAGCGGCGGGCTGCACAACCTCACCGATATCGAACGCCTGTGCAGCGTGCAAAAGGACGGCGTCGAGGGCGTCATCTGCGGCCGCGCAATCTATTCGGGCGATCTCAATTTCGCCGAAGCCCAGGCGCTTGCCGACAAGCTCGGCGCCGAGCAGTAAGACAACGCGCCTTGCGCGCGACAATTGCAGCCACCGGCGCCCCCGCAAGGGCAGGCGCCGTGGCGGGCAAGGAATCTCATGCTAGCCAAACGTATCATCCCCTGCCTCGACGTGACCAACGGGCGGGTGGTCAAGGGTGTCAACTTCGTCGAATTGCGTGACGCTGGCGATCCGGTCGAGATCGCCCGCCGCTATGACGAGCAGGGCGCCGATGAAATCACTTTTCTCGACATCACCGCGACCAGCGACGGGCGCGACCTGATCCTGCACATCATCGAGGCGGTCGCCTCCCAGGTCTTTATCCCGCTGACGGTGGGCGGCGGCGTGCGCGCCGTGGAAGACGTGCGGCGCCTGCTCAATGCCGGCGCGGACAAGATCAGCGTCAATTCCGCGGCCATCGCCAACCCGCAACTGGTGTCGGACGCCACGGCGCGCTACGGCTCGCAGTGCATTGTCGTCGCGATCGACGCCAAACGCAGTTCCGCGCCAGGCGAGCCGGCACGCTGGGAGGTCTTCACCCATGGCGGGCGCAAGGCCACCGGGCTGGACGCCGTGGCATGGGCGCGCGAGATGGCCGCCCGCGGCGCGGGCGAACTGCTGCTCACCAGCATGGACCGCGACGGCACCAAGAGCGGCTTCGATCTCGAACTCACCCGTGCCGTCAGCGATGCGGTATCCATCCCGGTGATCGCCTCGGGCGGCGTGGGCGGACTGCAGGACCTGGCCGACGGCATCAAGCTGGGCCACGCCGATGCGGTGCTGGCCGCCAGCATCTTCCACTACGGCCAGCACACCGTTGGCGAAGCAAAAGCATTCATGGCCCGCGAGGGCATTCCGGTGCGGATCTGAACACGGCAAACCGACATGGCAAAGAAGTGGCTCAACAAGGTTAAGTGGGACGACAACGGCCTGGTGCCGGTGATTGTCCAGGAAGTCGGCTCGAACGACGTGCTGATGTTCGCGTTCATGAACCGCGAGGCGCTGCAGCGCACCGTGGAGATCGGCGAGGCCGTGTTCTGGTCGCGCTCGCGCAAGCGCTTGTGGCACAAGGGCGAGGAATCCGGCCACGTGCAAAAGGTGCATGAAATCCGCCTCGACTGCGACGAAGACGTGGTCTTGCTCAAGGTCACGCAGAACGACGGCATCGCCTGCCATACCGGGCGCCACTCCTGCTTCTTCCAGAAGTTTGATGGCGACGCCGACAACGGTGACTGGCAGACCGTGGAGCCCGTGCTCAAGGATCCGTCCACCATTTACGCAGCCAAGCCATGAGCGACGAACAGTTGAGCAGCGCCGATATGCTTGCCCGCCTGGCCAGCGTGCTGGAATCGCGCAAGCCCGAGAACGGCGGCGATCCGGATAAGTCCTATGTGGCGCGCCTGTTTCACAAGGGCGACGACGCGATCCTGAAGAAGATCGGCGAGGAAGCCACCGAAACCGTGATGGCCGCCAAGGATGCCCGCGCGGCGGGGCTGAGCCAGGAGTCGGTCTCCAAGGTGGTGTACGAGGTGGCCGATCTCTGGTTCCATAGCATGGTGCTTCTGTCCCGCTTCGGCATGCAGCCGGCCGACGTGGTCAACGAACTGGCCCGCCGCGAAGGTCTGTCCGGCCTGGAAGAAAAAGCCCGGCGCAAGGCCGACGGCAGCTGAATCCCGCACTAGCCGGCCTGGCCGGCGAGGCGCATCTGGACAGGACGGGCAGGGTATGGGACAGCCACCAGCAGCCACCAGGAGCAAGCACGAGATGGGAGAGGTGATCACCACGGACCACGACCGGCTTGCCAGCCTGCGCAAGCTGACGCACATTCTTTATGCGTTGTACGCCATTTTCTGGCTGACCGGCGGCATTACCGCGCTGATTGCCATCGTGATTGGCTACGTCAAGCGCGACGACACCCAGGGCACGCTCTACGCCTCGCACTTTGCCTGGCAGATACGGTCCTTCTGGTGGTCGGTGGCGTGGGCGATCCTCGGCGGCATGCTGTTTGTCACAGTGTTCCTGATACCCCTGGCTTTTGCCGTGTGGGGCGTATTGTCCTTATGGATGTTGTATCGTATCGTCAAGGGCTGGCTCTACCTGAACGACAGTAAGCCGATGTACCCGGATCAGCGTTTTTGATAGCCAGCGGACCGGTGGCGGTCCGGCCAAGGCGGTCCGGACATGCCTGAAAGGCAGGCGGATGGCCGGCAAGGCTGCCCGCCTGCACTGACATCGCGGCAAAAGTGCACCTGATTTGCTGCGCGCAATGAAATTTTCATGAATCCACAGCAAAATTGCCTCTTCTGCCGGATCGTGGCCGGTCAGCTTCCGTCGCGCAAAGTTTACGAAGATGACGAAATGCTGGCTTTCCACGATATCCACCCGAAAGCCCCGGTACACTTCCTGCTCATTCCCAAGTTGCATGTCGATTCGCTGGCCGATTGCGGACCCGGTGAAAGCGCGGTGCTTGCTAAAATGATGTTGAAGGTGCCGGAGTTGGCGCGCGCGGCAGGCTGTGGCAACGGTTTCCGGACGGTTATCAATACCGGTCCGGATGGCGGGCAGGAGGTGTATCACCTCCATCTGCACGTGCTTGGCGGTCCGCGTGACCAGTGGAAGGTGCAGCTGCCGTAAAGACCTGGCAGCCAACCCATGCAGGACCGAAGGCCGCGCGGCCTCCGGTCAGATGCCGTGCCGGCAACCGTCGCCCGGCACGGCCTTCAGTGACGGAACAACGAGCCGGGGTGGCATGGCGCCGCCCCCGGCTTCATCAGGAGCAGAAAATGGGTTCGTTTAGCATTTGGCACTGGCTCATCGTGCTGGTGATCGTCATGCTGGTCTTTGGCACCAAGAAGCTGCGCAACATCGGCCAGGATCTGGGCGGTGCCGTGAAAGGCTTCAAGGATGGCATGAAGGACGCCAACGGAAATCCGGTTGACGCACCGGCCGCGCCCTCCAAGGAACTGCGCGACGCCACCACCATCGACGTCGAAGCCAAGGAAAAGTCGCGCCAGCAGTGAGCGCGCGTCAACTCTTGTCAGCACGCCTGATGCCTTTCTTCCTGGCAGCAATGCCAAGCCGGCCATGCCCGCCGCGCCGCGCCCGTCCGCGTGACGGCTTGTGCGCGAGCCCGGGCGGCCGTTGCGGCGGCCCGGCCGTTCGCCGTGGCCGCAGCTTATTCCTTCCGAACCTCGCATGATCGATCTTGGCATTTCAAAGCTTGCACTGATCGGCGCGGTGGCGCTGGTGGTGATCGGTCCCGAGCGGCTGCCGAAGGTGGCGCGCACGGTCGGCGCACTGGTCGGCCGCGCGCAGCGCTATATCAATGATGTGAAGGCGGAAGTCAGCCGCGAGGTCGAACTCGACGAATTGCGCAAGATGCGCACGGAATTCGAGGACGCCGCGCGCGATGTCGAGCGCACCATCCACAAGGAAGTGCACGAGCACACCCAGTCCCTGAACGATGCGCTGACCGGTACGGATTCCAGCGTGCACGACGGGGCCAGCCAGGGCAGCGGCTACGTGCCATCCTGGGACACGGCGCACAAGGTCCATAACGGCCGCAAGAGCTGGCGCGTCAAGCAAGGTGCGCGGCCCGTGTGGTACAAGCGCCAGCACAATGTACGCGTGTGGGCGCAATCCGGCGCCGCGCGTGTCAAGCGCCACCGTCCCGCCACAGGCCCCGCCCGCTCATTCTTCGAGTGAGCATGATGGAGCCTGTCCACACGCCGCTACCCGGCCGGCCGTCGCTGTCGTGCGTTCCGACTTGCGCGCCGTGCCGTTGTATCGCCAATGATTTCTCGATGCCAGCCAGCCCGGCTGAGCGGTCCACGCCATGAGCGACTCCCGTTCCCAAGATCCCCAAGACCCGCAAGACGAAGCGCAGCAGGAAACCTTCATCTCTCACCTGGTGGAGCTGCGCTCGCGTATCGTCAAGGCGGCGTCAGGCGTGATCCTGGTGTTCCTCGGCCTGATCTACTGGGCGCCGAACATCTTCAACCTGTTCGCCCGGCCTTTGATGGAATCGCTGCCCAAGGGCGGCAAGATGATCGTCACCGATGTCACCGGCTCGTTCTTCGTGCCCATGAAGGTCACGCTGCTGGTGGCTTTCCTGATTGCGCTGCCCTGGGTGCTCTACCAGGTCTGGCAGTTCGTTGCGCCCGGCTTGTACCAGCATGAGAAGCGATTGATCGTCCCGCTGGTGAGCAGTAGCTACATTCTGTTTATCTGCGGCGTGGCGTTTGCCTATTTCCTGGTGTTCCCCACGGTGTTCCATTTCATGGCGCACTACAACGCGCCGCTGGGGGCGGAGATGTCGACCGACATCGATAAATACCTCAGCTTCGCCATGACCATGTTCCTGGCCTTCGGCATCACCTTCGAGGTGCCGGTGGTGGTGATCGTGCTGGTGCGCTTTGGTGTGGTCGAACTGGAAAAGCTCAAGCAGATCCGCCCCTACGTGATCGTGGGCGCTTTCGTGATTGCCGCCGTGGTGACGCCGCCGGATGTGTTGTCCCAACTGTTGCTGGCGGTACCCCTGGTCGCGCTATATGAACTAGGGCTGATCATGGCCCGATTCACCGCGCGGCCGGTTGCGGCGGACGCTCCGGCCAGCGAAGCGCAGCCGGACTAACTGTAGCGACCGCTAGCTTAAGGGAAAGCTCGGAGACGCGACTTTTGCACCAAAATGGGGAAAGTCGCCCCTCGTGCTGTTGCGACATCACAACAAAATCCGTCCGTATCCATGGTTTACGACGAAAAAGCCTTCTGGCGGCCGGGGGGGCTGACCCATAATACGCAACAGACGTGAAGGTAAATGCGTCGCCCAAGCACTTGGGCAAGCCAAGATTTCCCAATCAGTTGACAAGGAAAGTGTCGATATGAAGATGAAACTGTTTGCAGCCGCTGTAGCTGCCCTGGCCGCTGGTGGTGCGTATGCCCAATCGAGCGTGACCCTGTACGGCGTGGTTGACGCTGGTATTGAATACAACAACAAGTCGTCGACGAACGCACTCGGCACCAACGGTAACAACCTGTGGGCCATGCAGTCGGGTAACCAATCCGGTTCGCGTTGGGGCCTGCGTGGCGTCGAAGATCTGGGCGGCGGTCTGAAGGGTATCTTCGTCCTGGAAAGCGGCTTCAACGTTGACACCGGTACTTCGGCTCAAGGTGGCCGTCTGTTCGGTCGTAACGCCTATGTTGGTCTGCAAAGCCAGTACGGCGCGCTGACCCTGGGCCGTCAACAGACCACCCTGTATGATTTCGCGCTGGTCTATGACCCGATGGCGATCTCGACCCGTTACTCGAGCACTTCGCAAGAATCCGCATTCGCCAGCCGTGCTGACAACGCTGCGAAGTACACCGGCACGTTCGGTGGCCTGACCGTTAGCGCCCTGTACAGCTTCACCAACAGCGGCAACGAAACCGCTGGTAACTTCACCAACGGCCGCGAATACGGTTTCCTGGCAAGCTACGCTGCTGGCCCGTTCGCAATTGGTGCTGCTTATGACCAAACGAACGGCACTGGCGCAGCAAGCGCTCAGCTGACCCGCCGCGCTACCGTTGCTGGTACCTACGCTTTCGGCCCGGCCAAGCTGTACGCTGGCTACCGTTATGCCAAGGCTTACAACGGCGCCAACCTGGTTGGTTCGCCGACCGTGGCTAACACCGCATCGAACCTGGGCTGGTTTGGCGTGGGCTATCAGCTGACGCCGGCTCTGTCGCTGTCGGGCGCTGCTTACTACCAGAACCTGCGTGAGTCGTCGGCTAACCCGTGGCAATTCGTCACGACGGCTGACTACGCACTGTCGAAGCGCACCGACGTGTACGCAACGGCTTCGTATGTCCTGAACAACGGCAGCAAGTCGCGTCTGGGCGTGAATGGCTTCAACGACCTGTCGGGCCAGACCCAGTTCGTCCAAGCTGGTGCGAACCAGTTCGGCGCTGTGGTTGGTGTTCGTCACAAGTTCTAATTTAGTGCGGGCGTAAGCTCGCTCTAGATTGGCTTGAACGCTAAACGCCGGCATCCGCAAGGATGCCGGCGTTTTGTTTTTGGCGGCTGGCACTCGGCGATAGTGCGCAATGGCAATGGGGTGCTCGCCACATGGTGCTTCCGCGTAGTGGCGCGGCATCGTTTAACCGTGTCCCGCGGCGGCGCAATCAGTCTCGCTCGTTGATCTCCAGCTCGCGGAGCGCCGGCTGGCGATGGGTAGTCAGGTCCTTGCGCTGCCAATGCATGCGCCGCCACCGCTAGTCCCGTCCCAATCCCTCAATCACGGCAACTCCGATCGCACGATTGCGGGCAGATGTCTCCGCTATGGCCCGGGTATGCTGATCGTCAGACAAGCTTCCTGGTCCGGCAGGCCATCAATCCGGTCGCCTGGCGCAGCGCCGGGTACGCTCGCGCCAAGCCGACCCGTACTTCCCCGACAACAAAAACCCCGCCACAAAGGGCGGGGTCTGGAGAAGCAGCGTGCTGTCCGGGGATTCCGTGCTGACTTACTCTTCCTCGTCCAGCGGCAGCGCGCGGCGCGGCGGTGGCGGCCGCTTGCCGATCATCACCGTCAGTTCGGTCGGCTTGCCACGACGCACCACCCTCATCTTCACCTCCGCGCCAGGTTTGAGTTGGGCGATGGCGTTGAGCAGGGCGGTGGTGTCGCTAATGCCTTGCCCATCCACCGAGACCAGCACATCGCCCGGCTTCACGCCCGCCTTGTCGGCCGGGCCGCCCTGGACCACGGCTGCGATCAGCGCGCCTTCCTTGGCGTCGAGGCCGAACGACTCGGCGATCTCGGGTGTCATGTCCTGCGGCTCTACGCCAATCCAGCCGCGCGTCACCGAACCGGTCGAGATGATCGATTCCATCACCTGCTTGGCGGTGGAAACGGGAATGGCGAAGCCAATGCCCAGCGAGCCGCCCGAGCGGGAATAGATGGCCGTGTTGACACCCAGCAGGTTGCCCTGGGCATCGACCAGTGCGCCGCCCGAATTGCCAGGGTTGATCGCCGCGTCGGTCTGGATGAAGTTCTCGAAGGTGTTGATGCCCAGGTGGCTGCGGCCCAGCGCCGACACGATGCCCATGGTGACGGTCTGGCCGACGCCAAAGGGATTGCCGATGGCCAGCACCACATCGCCTACCTTGACGTTTTCAATGCGCCCCAGCGTGATCGCCGGCAGGTCCTTGAGCGTGATCTTCAGCACGGCCAGGTCGGTTTCCGGGTCCGAGCCGACCACCTTGGCGTTGGCMTTGCGGCCGTCGGTCAGCGCCACCTCGATCTCATCGGCGCCGTCCACCACGTGGTGGTTGGTTAGAATATAACCTTCCGCGCTGACGATGACGCCCGAGCCCAGGCTGGACACCGGCTCCTGGCGTTCCGGCAGGCGGTCGCCAAAAAAGAAACGGAACCAGGGGTCTTCTGCCTGCGGATTAGGCGTGTGCTTGCTGCCGTTCTTGCTGGTAAAGATATTCACCACTGCCGGCATCGCCTGCTGGGCCGCCTCGCTGTACGAGCCCGGCGCCGAAGAGCCGGCCACGCTGGGGACGACCTCCTTCAGCGCGACAATGGGCGAACCGGATTGCACTGCGACCCGGCCGCGCTGCAGCCATTCGGGTTTGAGTGTGGCCACGACGAACCACACTGCCAGCACGACGGTGACAGCCTGGGCAAAGAACAGCCAAAAGCGGCGCAACATATTGGAGTTTGGGCAGAAAATGAAAATAAAAGATCTTGAATTGTACTTGAACGACCTGCTTCAAGTCCCCCGATACAAGGACTATTGCCCGAACGGATGGCAAGTGCAAGGCCGGGCGGAAATCGAGCATATCGTGACAGGCGTGACCGCAAGCCTGGCCCTGGTCGAAGCCGCCATCGAGGCTGGCGCCGATGCCATCCTGGTCCACCACGGTTATTTCTGGAAAAACGAAGACGCCCGTGTCATCGGACAAAAACACGCACGCCTGAAACGCCTGCTGGGCGCCGATGTGAACCTGCTCGCCTATCACCTGCCGCTGGATAACCACCCCGAATTCGGCAATAACGCCCAGCTCGGCCTGCAACTCGGGTTTACGCCCACCGGCCGCTTCGGCGACGACCAGCTCGGGTGGACCGGGACCTTGCCACAACCCATGCCGCTCGCCGCGCTGGCCGCGCACGTAGGCGGCGTGCTCGCGCGCGAGCCGCTGGCCATTGGCGATCCCGAGCAACTGATTCGCACGGTGGGATGGTGCACGGGCGGTGCGCAGGGCTATTTCGACGCGGCCGTGGCGGCGGGCGTGGACGCTTACCTGAGCGGCGAGATTTCGGAGCAGACCACGCACCTCGCACGCGAGAGCGGGGTTGCCTATCTGGCGGCCGGGCACCACGCTACGGAGCGTTATGGTATCCAGTCCCTGGGCGAGCACCTGGTGCAGCAATTCGGGCTGCGCCACACCTTCATCGATATTCCCAACCCGGTCTGAAACGCGGCCCCGGCCATGGGCCGGGCGGGCCGCGGCGCGTTGGCTTAAGTCTGGCGCGCCTTCAGGCTGTCGCGGATCTCGCGCAGCAGCACCACGTCTTCCGGCGTGGCGGCGGGCGCTTCGGGCTTGGGCTCTTCAGCACGCACCTTATTGATCGCCCGCACCATCATGAAGATGATAAAGGCCAGAATCACGAAATTGACCAGGATGGTCAGGAAGTTGCCATAGGCAAAAACCGGCACGCCCGCTTTTTTCAGCGCGTCGAGCGTATGCGGGATGCCCGCTGGCGGCTCGGATAGCGCTACGAAAAGATTGGAGAAATCCAGTTTTCCGATAATCCGGCCAACGACCGGCATGATCAGGTCATTCACAACCGACTCGACAATTTTGCCGAAAGACGCGCCGATAATCACACCGACGGCCAGGTCGATCACGTTGCCACGCATTGCGAAGGTCTTGAATTCCGACATCATCCCCATGCTTTTCTCCCAGTGTTGCTTTCGTTGAACGGTCGTCAGGATAAAAGCCTGCCGTATCACCGCCCGTAACGCAAGCGTACAAGCCACATCGCCGATGTTTGGCCGATTATCGTACGCGGGTGAGCCACTGTCCGCCTTTCAATGCCACATGTGCCTAAGGTACAATTTACGGTTGACACAAAATCTAATTTGACATCCCCTGGGGTTTGGAATGAGTGACCAGCAAAACGTGAAGAACGTGGATAAGGGTCGCCGCAATTGGTTGATTGCGACGTCTGTCGCTGGCGGCATCGGAGGCGTGGCGGTAGCTGTTCCGTTCGTCAGTACGTTTGCGCCGTCAGAGAAGGCAAAGGCCGCCGGAGCACCGGTAGAAGCCGACATCAGCGCGCTCAAGCCGGGCGAGATGATGACCGTTGAATGGCGCGGCAAACCGGTCTGGATCCTGAAGCGCACCGAGGAAATGCTCTCGTCGCTGAAGAAGACAGATTCCGAGGTGGCCGACCCCAACTCGGATGTCCCCTTCACCATGCCGACGCCGGAATACTGCAAGAACGAAACCCGTTCGCGCGCAGACCACAAGGACCTGCTGGTCGTGGTAGGCATCTGCTCCCACCTTGGTTGCTCCCCCTCAGGTCCCTTCGGCGCCGGTTCCAACCCGCAACTCGGCTCCGACCCCGGATTCCTCTGCCCCTGCCACGGTTCGACCTTCGACCTGGCTGGCCGCGTGTTCAAGAACAAGCCGGCCCCGCAAAACCTCGACGTACCCCCATACCAGTTCCTGTCCGACACCAAGATCGTGATCGGCAAGGATGAAAAAGGAGACGCTTGACCATGGCGGCCGAAAAACAAGTAAAGACGACCGGCTTGCTTGGCTGGATCGACGCGCGCTTCCCCGCAACCCAACTCTGGGAAGATCACCTTTCCAAGTACTACGCACCGAAGAACTTCAACTTCTGGTACTTCTTCGGCTCGCTGGCCCTGCTGGTGCTGGTGATCCAGATCGTGACCGGCATCTTCCTGGTGATGAACTACAAGCCGGACGGCACGCTCAACGCCGCCGGCATTCCCGTGGCTTACGCCAGCGTGGAATACATCATGCGCGAAGTGCCCTGGGGCTGGCTGGTGCGCTACATGCACTCCACCGGCGCCTCGGCCTTCTTCGTGGTGGTGTACCTGCATATGTTCCGTGGCCTGCTGTACGGTTCCTACCGCAAGCCGCGTGAGCTGGTCTGGGTCTTCGGCTGCCTGATCTTCCTGTGCCTGATGGCAGAGGCCTTCATGGGCTACCTGCTGCCCTGGGGCCAGATGTCGTACTGGGGCGCCCAGGTGATCGTGAACCTGTTCTCCGCCATCCCCGTGATCGGCCAGGACCTGTCCCTGTTCATCCGCGGCGACTACGTCGTGAGCGACGCCACGCTGAACCGCTTCTTCTCCTTCCACGTCATCGCCGTGCCGCTGGTGCTGCTGGGCCTGGTGGTCGCGCACATCATCGCGCTGCACGAAGTGGGCTCGAACAACCCGGACGGCGTCGAGATCAAGGCCAAGAAGGACGAGAACGGAATCCCGCTGGACGGCATCCCCTTCCACCCGTACTACTCGGTGCATGACCTGATGGGTGTGGGCGGCTTCCTGATGATCTTCTCCGCGGTGATCTTCTTCTTCCCGGAGGTGGGCGGCTACTTCCTGGAGTCGAACAACTTCTTCCCGGCCGATCCGCTCAAGACCCCGCCGCACATCGCGCCGGTCTGGTACTTCACGCCGTTCTACTCGATGCTGCGTGCCACCACCTCGAACTTCCTGCCCATCCTGTGGGTGTTCTTCGCGGTGCTGCTCGGCATGGTGTTCCTGCGCAGCAAGGATGCCCGCATCAAGGTTGGCGCGCTCGCCATCGCCGTGATCCTGGCTGTGGGCTTCTACTTCATCGACGCCAAGTTCTGGGGCAAGGTTGGCGCGCTCGCCATCGCCGTGATCCTGGCTGTGGGCTTCTACTTCATCGACGCCAAGTTCTGGGG
>NZ_JBFTNE010000017.1:0-85614 GCF_056397325.1 Cupriavidus sp. 05N39 | reverse complement strand
AAATAGAAGGCATTGCCGATCTCGCCGGCATCAAGGAACCGCTTGATCGTCGCCGACTGTGTTCCCAGCAACCGGGTTGTCTTGCTTTCGGCATGCTGAAGCGAGTCGAGTTCGGCCTGCGGCAGATACCGCGCAAGCGCCTGTTCCAATGGAGTCTCCCACTCTGGAACCCGGTAGTACTTTCGATACTCCACGTTCRATACCTTGCCCGCATTTTCCCAGATCCTTGGGGTTCTCAGCTGATAGCGAAGCGCCGTCAACCACGCGCAATGCCGGAGAATCAGTTCCCGCCCGGCTGCCTGCCCCGCCAGAAAGTCCCGGCCCATCACACCCAGACATCGGCTGCCATTCAGTATCTCAGTCCAGATTTGCTGCGCCTCCAAGGCTCTGCTGTAGGTCTGCACGTTCCTGAAACCCACGATGAATGACGTGGCCGTGCCCAGCAGCAGCACAACCGAGACCGGAATCGACAGCCATTTCAGCCCGAAGAACTGATAAAGGAGAACGGGCAGCGAACCGCATGCTAGCGAGGCATAGAGTTGCCGTCTCGACCAGAACGTGAACTCGGATACGGTGTACGATTTTCCCAGGTGCATGGTGCGCATCTCCCGGCAGTGTGGCAGCTCGCAGGGCCGCGGTCCGAACTGCCGACAGGCAATATCGCCAACCGCCCTCACCACTGACAAGATAGCTGCCGGGGACCTGATTCTGCAATGGTGGATTGCCGTTCGGCCGCTCGAGACAAAACAGGTCGGCTCCGCCGTTCGCTGAAACCCAGCGGCTGACCAGTCTCCAAACGCGCCCTCAGACGCGATATCCGTAGAGTGTTCCGTCGGCTTCGCGCGCGTTGTCCAGCGGGTCGCCCGCAAGTTCGCTGCAGGCATTGCCGTTCGGCTGAACTGTGCCGACAGCTGGCCCTCCCGCGTGGTCATTGACCGTAGCCAGGACAAGGTTGGCGGCAACGGCGAAAGCGGCGGCTGTAATCGCCCGCCTTAGCATGTGTGTGCGGATCATCTGAAATCCCTTAGTTGAGTAGGAAACATGCAAAACGCAGGTTTCATGGGCAGTTGGCCAGCAGCTGCACGAATACTTGCAAGCGCCGGTCGACGTCCTCGGGCATGCGCAGCCAGTTGAACGGGCTGGCCACAGTTGCGGGAAGAGCGAGGCAACGGCGATGACAGTGCCATCTGCAAGCGCTTACGCGGACCTACGCGCGGATGATCGGCAGGACCGGGATGACTTCCGTAAATCCGGCTGATGAGCTGGGGCTGCGCTCAGCCCAGTTCAAAGCCTCTTCCAGCGTCTCGACATTGATCACCACAAAGCCGCCAAATAGCGCGCGCCCTTCCGGGGATGGGCCATCCTGGACTTCGCGCTGGCCGTCCCCTGCTCGAAGGTGCCGGTCATGCGGTCGTAGCGGTTATCGCGATGTAGCTGGGCCATGACGACCAGGTGTGCGGTCAGATGCGCCGGCTGCTGGATCTCCTGGAGCTTGGCCTCCCAGATCTGCGGTGGCACGTTGACGTATTGGATGGTGCGGCCCAGAGCGCCGCTGAACTCCTGTGCGAGCTCCGCCATCGTCAGCGACTGGGGGCCGGTCAGTTCGTAGAGCTTGCCGATATGCGGCTCCGGGTTGGCCAGCACAGCTGCGGCGACAGCCCCCACATCGGCGGCGGCGATCGGCGAGGTCTTGCCGTCGGCGAACGGCAGGCGGATGGCGTTGTCGTCGCGGATGCCCTTGGCCGCCGGCAGGAACAAGCCTTCGAAGAAAGCAGTTGGACGCAGGTAGACCACCGGCAGGCCGGACCAACGCAGCATCTGCTCTGCGAGCCAGTGCTGCTTCTGTTGCGGGCTGCCGGTGGTCTCTGTCTCGCTCATCTGCGACAGCGTCATCTGCGACAGATTGACGAAGGCCTTCACACCCAGGCTCTTGGCTGTGACCGCGACGTTGGCGGCTGCTTCCAGGTAGTCGGGCGAAACCGACATCGTGAAATAGACCACTGAGCAGCCTTGCATGGCCGCGCGCACGGCAACGATGTCGAGCATGTCGGCGACCACGACTTCGGCGCCCAGGTCGCCCAGCATGTCGGCGCGCTTGTCCAGATTGCGCACCATGGCGCGTACGCGATGGCCTTGCTCCAGCAGGATGGCGATGGCCGCGCGCGCGGTCGAGCCGACGCTGCCGGCGGCGCCGGTGACGAGGATGGTTTCTTGGGACATGAGTCTCTTCCTTGTATCAATGATCAAAAYGAAACCGGTGTAGCTGATGTTGTCGGCACCGGCCGGCGCCGCCTCGTCCAGGCAACCTTGGCGCTCAGAGGCGGCGACACGGCGGACTGGCCGCACCCGGTCAACGCCGCCACGCCTGGCGCAGTCGCTGCCCTGGGAATAGGGTAAGATTCAGTATGTAGAAAAATACATAGTGGCACGGTTTTTTGACTATGTCAAAAAAAACATAGTCATTCCGCGTGCGCGCTGACGCAATCAAGGAGCAATGCGAGTGAGTGATCTGAAGGAAGCCAGGGCAAGCAAGGAAAAGCCGCTGAAGCATGTTCTTCTTGCCGGGATACATTGCCAGCCGCGTTCCGGCTATGAACTGACCAAATGGCTGCAGATGGCGGGCCAGCATTGCTGGTCGGTCGAGCACAGCTCGGTGTACCCGGCTTTGCGAGAACTGGAGACGGATGGACTCATCACATCGGAGCGCTTGCCGGGAACGCGCGGGCCGGAACGCTCGATCTACAGCATGACTGTTGCCGGACGCGAGAAGCTGAGGTCTTGGGTGGCGAAAGGTTCACCGCGCCCGGCCATCAAGGACGAACAGATACTGCGGGTGTTGTGCTTCGATTTGCTGTCGCGCGAGGCAGCGTTGCAGCAGATCCGTGAGGTGCGTGCAGACCACCAGGTCCAGCTTGAATTTTTTCTCGCAAGGCAGGCCGAGCTGAGCGAGGATCAGCTTGGACCGCTGTTGGTGACGCGCCGCGGCGTGCTGGCTGAACAGGCCTATATCGCGTGGTGTGACGAGGTGGCGGAAATGATTGCTCGCAGGCCAGCCTGATGTCCGACTGAATTCAGGCTGGTGCGCCAGCTACTGGACTTTGCTGGCCGCTGCGATGATCGCGGCGGCAACCGCCTTCGGATGACTCAACATTGCGACGTGACTTGAATCGACGTGTATCGTTGTTGCGCCGATCTGCTTTGCCATTGCTTCCTCGGCTCGCGGATCGATCATGCGATCCTGGTTGGCGACCACGAACCACGACGGCTTCGTGTGCCACGCGGCGATGCTCACCTTGTCGTCCAGAGAGCCCGCGAACCACGGTCCTTGCGTCGCTGCGAGGGTGCGTGCTTGTGCCGGCGTCAGATCCTGGGCGAAATCATTCACCACGGCGTCGGTGGACAACGTCAGGAAGTTTGCGGAGTCTTTCCTCAATTTCCCTGCCCAGGCCGGCGCCGGCTTGCCTTTCATCATGTCGTTGACCGATACGCCGCTATCCGGAACGAGAGCGGCCACGTACACGAGTGCCTTGACTTTATCGTCGTTGCCGGCCTGGGTGATCACGAAACCGCCCCACGAATGGCCTACGAGCACAACCGGACCGGTTTGCAGTTCTATCGCACGCCTGGTCGCCGCCGTATCATCCGCAAGCGAGCTGAGCGGGTTCTGAACCGAAACCACGTGAAGACCGTGCGCTTCGAGCAGCGGGATCACCCGATTCCAGCTGGAACCGTCGGCGAAAGCGCCGTGCACAAGCACGACGTTCGTTCCTTTCAGATCCTGCGGCTGGGCGGCATGGGCCGCATTCAGCGGAAACACGCTGGCGAGCAACATCGCCGATGCGAGACATCTCTTCAACAAACGGTTCATGATGGGCTTTTCCTCAAATGTGTGGAGTGAGCCGTTAGCATCGCAGGCAGCCCACGCGACACGTTGGCACTTAGTAGCCGGCAACCTCGATCACCGCGTCCGCAAAGGCCTTGGGCGCTTCCTGCGGCAGATTGTGGCCGATTCCGCCTCCCATGGTCCGGTGCGTGTATTTGCCGGAAAATTTCTTCGCGTACGCTGCAGGCTCGGGATGAGACGCACCATTGGCGTCGCCTTCGAGAGTGATGGTCGGCACGGTGATGACCGGCGCGGCTGCGAGACGCTTTTCGAGCGCGTCGTACTGCGGCTCCCCGTCCGCAAGACCCAATCGCCAGCGGTAGTTGTAGATCACGATTGCCACGTGATCCGGGTTCTGGAAGGCTTTTGCGGATCGCTCGAACGTCGCATCGTCGAAATGCCATTTCGGCGATGCGAGTTGCCAGATGAGCTTCGTGAAGTCGTGCCGGTTGGCTTCATAGCCGCGCCTGCCACGCTCCGTCGCGAAGTAGAACTGGTACCACCACGTGAGCTCCGCCTGCGGCGGCAAGGGCGCCTTGTTGGCTTGCTGGCTGCCGATCAAATAGCCGCTCACCGATACCAGCGCCTTGCAGCGCTCCGGCCACAGCGCCGCGACGACGTTGGCCGTGCGTGCACCCCAGTCGAAACCGCCGATGATCGCCCTCTCGATCTTCAGCGCATCCATCAGCGCGATGACGTCGACGGCGAGCACCGCCTGCTGGCCATTGCGGACCGCGTCGCTGGAAAGAAACCGCGTCGTCCCGTAGCCGCGCAGGTACGGAACCACCACCCGATAGCCCGCCGACGCGAGCCGAGGCGCGACGTCGACGAAGCTGTGGATGTCGTATGGCCAGCCATGGAGCAAGATCACGACCGGGCCGGTACCCGGGCCGACTTCGGCATAACCGACATTCAGAGCGCCGGCATCGATCTGCCTGATCTCGGTGAACGATGCACTCGACGCTGAGGCGTTCGCGCCTGCAGCAGGCCCGCTGGCTTGACTGGACTGTGCGTGCGCCAGCCCGCTCAAGACCAGTTCCATCGCACCTGCGCTGACGGCCGCCGTCCCAACAAAGCGCCGACGACCGGTGTTGATCCGATTCGACATCAGTACCTCTCCTCTTCAGGTCGATTCAATGTGCTCGAATGCGCGCCGCACGCTTCGCTCTCTGCGCAGAACACGAATGCTTCGCTCCATTGCACCGGGGCACGCGCACATGCAATGCCGGTAACCGGGCGGATGGTCAGCCCTTGCAACGTGAAGCTTGGCGAACGAAGGGCCACACCAGGACCCCAGGATCCGGCATGAAATCAGACCGCGCGACGCGGCCAGAGAGCTAGCGGCCGTTGAGCAATGCAACACAGAGGGCTATCCCGAACGCGTAAGTTCCCAAGGCTCCGATAGCGCGAGCCGGATTGGGCTTCGTCATCGATGGCCAAGCAAGTAGTCCAACCACCAGGAGCAAGCGGCAGGCAGTTGCACCTGCCATGCACCAGAGCTGCCAGTGAGGCGGATTCCGAAAGCCGAGGTACAGAAAAAGCAACGCGAAGAACGGGACGTACTCGGCAGTGTTGCCGTGAGCGCGAACCAGTTTCGTCAGCAGCCGATCAGGCTCAGGAGCGTATCCGCTCAGCACGCCGACACGAGTGCGCAGGACCGAGATGGCGAGTCCAAGTGCGAACAAGAGCAGACCAAGCACGGCGGTGCAGGCCAGTGCAGTGCTATTCATTCGACACCCCCTTCCTGACATTCGAAACCAGCCATGCCCCAAGCGACCGCCAGGGTGAGCCGGGTCAGCGCAGCCACGTTCAGTTGAATCGTGTTTCCCTTCGAGCTGTCGGTAGCGCTCATCTGGAGTCCTCATGCCGAGCGGATTGACAGCTCCATGGTAGATGCCCACCCTGAGGCCTGAATGACGAATTTCCCTCCTTTTAGGACAAGATGAAGCGCATCGGAGTCGTGGTGTTCCCCGGCTTCCAGTCCGTCGATATGGCCGCCGCTTCTTTCTTCGAGATGGCCAACTTCAAGGTGCCGGCCCATGCCTGCGAAATCCATGTCGTCTCGGAAGCCGGCGGCGCCGTGAAGAGCGCTATGGGTACGGCAGTCCACACGATCGCGTTTGACCCGTACACGTACGAGCCGATTCAATGGTTCCATCTGTTCGCGCGTTCGCCCCCCGGACTTGCCCATGCACAAAGACCTGATCGTGCCTGAGCGTTCTGCCGCCCATGGCGTGGTTATATGGCGGACGTCGTGCGACATTACCTGCGCGAAGAACGAATTCGCCCCGATGACCTCGTCGCGCACCGTAGCAATCGCTGCCGCGAGTTCCTCCTTCGCCCACGAGGATGGCAAGCCGCAGAGGCGGATGCAGTGTCTGCAGGCATGAAGGTCTCCTTGCGGATCCATGGAAGAGACTTGCTCTGTGGTGCCGCGCCTGGCCCAATCCCCCTGATGTGATACGCCAGGCCGGCGTACAAACAGATCACAAACCAGAGCGCGCCGAAGGCAATCAGGAAGTCATCCATGATCTCTCCGTTTTCTCTGCCATGTCGGCCACCTCGCGGGTCAGCCGTCGTGCTTGCGAGAAAGAGTTGTCGGACGATTTCAATTGCGCTCCTTCATATCAGGTTGAGTTCGGACTGACCCCAGCAACACTCGACGGCCCCATTTCTGGACGGGCAGACGAATCTTCGGCGCTGATGCTCGCTTCACCACCAGGGCGATGCCGGCCAACTGGGCTACGGCGCCATCGTAAATCCGACAACCAGTACATTCAAATAATTGTCATGGATACACTCTGCGATGCTCGGATGCGCTACAAGCAATGTGTCGACCGCCTTGCTGCCAATATCTGCAAAGGTCGATTGCCGCTGGGACAAGTTTGCCCTTCGGCGGCGCCCCCTCCGCGCTTGCAAACGCTGCACCGCGATGCGCGTGGCTAGCCAGAGGCGGCTACAGTTTGAGTCAGCTTCCGCAGGTGGGATGGGGCGCTCGATTTGGCACTCGCGATGAGTGAGGCATGCCTGAGCGTATCCATGACAATTATTTGGATGTATTGAATATCGGTTCTACGATGGCGCAATACAGCGTTTCCACTCGCACGAGGACCGACATGCACATCGCCATCCTGACCTTTGAAGGTTTCAACGAACTCGACTCGCTGATCGCACTCGGCATCCTCAACCGGATCAAGCAGCCGGGCTGGCGGGTGTCGATCGCCAGTCCGGCGGACAAGGTGCGCTCGATGAACGGTGTGGTGATGGAGGCGCAAGCGTCGCTGAAGGACGCATGCGACGCGGACGCCGTGCTGGTGGGTAGCGGGATACGGACCCGGGACGTCGTCGCCGATGCCGCGCTGATGTCGCAGCTGAGGTTCGACCCGACGCGCCAGTTGCTGGGCGCGCAGTGCTCGGGCACGCTCATGCTTGCCAAGCTGGGCCTGCTGGACGACGTTCCGGCCTGCACGGACCTGACCACCAAGCCGTGGGTCGAGGAGGCAGGTGTGGCTGTGCTCAATCAGCCATTCGTGGCCAAGGGAAACGTCGCGACCGCCGGCGGATGTCTGTCCTCGCAGTATCTGGCGGCCTGGTTCATCGCACGCCTGGAAGGCGTCGACGCTGCACGTAGCGCGATTCACTATGTGGCGCCAGTGGGGGAAAAGGAGGCCTACGTGACGCGCGCGATGGCGAACATTTTGCCGTTCCTCTAATGCGTACTGCGTCTCGCACGGCTGCCCACTGCAGGCACTCGCCGTCGAGACCCGCTCCCGGCAAGTCATTTCCGGGGGGGCAGATATGGTTCTCGATCGGCCAGCGGTTTACTTCGCACGCGAATTACATATATACTTCGCATGCGAAGTTAAATTGAATGCCTGCACGGCATTACGCAACCCATCTGGAGACAGACCATGAGCTCGGAAATTCGTGTTGACCTTAGCGGCGGCGTCCTGACCATTACGCTTGCCCGGCCGGACAAGAAGAATGCATTGACGAACGAGATGTACGGCGCGCTCGCCGACACTATCGAGCAGGCACAGCAGGACCGCAATATCCGGGTATTGCTGCTGCAAGGCGACGGGGACATTTTTACGGCGGGCAATGATGTGGGCGAATTCGCAGCGATAGCGGCAGGAAATGGCCCCGGCGAACGCCACGTGCACCGCTTTCTGCGCGCCCTTGCCAACTCGACCGTACCGATTGTCGCCGCGGTCAACGGCAAGGCCGTCGGCGTCGGCACCACCATGCTGCTGCATTGCGATTACGTCGTGCTCGCGCAGGATGCGCTGCTGATCACGCCCTTCGTGAACCTTGCCCTTGTTCCCGAGGCGGCTTCAAGTTACCTGCTTCCCCTGCGTATCGGGCACGTCAGGGCCTTTGAGATGTTCGCGCTGGGCGAGCCGCTTGACGCGCAAACCGCCGTGGCATGGGGCATCGCGAACAAAGTTTGCGCCAATGACCAGCTGCGGGCGGACGCGCGCCTGATGGCCGAAAAGATTGCCGCCAGGCCCGCCGGCTCCCTTAGTGCAATGAAAAAGCTCATGCGCGACGCGGAGAAACTGGTTTCGCAGATGAACAGCGAAAGCGCCAGGTTCGAGGAGCGGCTGGCCAGTGCCGAAGCCAAGGAAGCATTCTCGGCCTTCGCCGAGAAGCGCAAACCGGACTTCACCAAGGTCGCCCTGCAGTAAGTCGAGTGATTCGCTGTCCGGCCGCTGCCCAGGTTACAACTCGCCTTCGTCGGCGGCCGGAAACTTCGTCTGCAGGCTGGTCAGCCACCGCGCCACCACGTCAATTTCGGCCGTGGTGAAACCTTCGGTCAGCCTGGCATTTGTTTCCTTCATGCCAGCCTTCGAACGCCGGCGAGCCAAGCGTCCTGCCTCCGTCAGCCATAGGCGCGATGCACGGCGATCGGTCTCGTCCGGCCGGCGCTCGATCAGGCCCGCCCTTTCGGTCCGGTCAGCCAGACCGCTCATCCCGGGTGCGCCCAGATCCAGCGCTGCGGCAGCCTCGCCCATCAGCGCCCCGTCGTTCCTGCCCAGAAAGAAAAGCAGTCCAGCCTGGGCCGCTGTCACGCCACCCGCGGCCGTGCGCGCTTGTGACCACCTATGCAGTCGACGCTGGCCGACGTTCAATAGATAGACGAGTCGATGCTCCATGTCTTTGACGGATAAAAGATGCCATTTAGTTCACATGCGAATGTTATCACGTACCCGGTGCCTGACTTTGGTCGGTCACGGCAATGAACTTCTGTCGACTCCGCCGACGCCTCACCTCGAAGGTTCGCCATCCCTGGTAGCAATCAGTTCTTTCGGCGTCAGCGGGATCAAGAGCAGGATCAGTGCGTACACCACGGTCGTCGCGATCACACAATATGTGAATCCGTGCGTTGAACTGCTGTTGTAGATCCATGAGCCCAATAGATCGCCGGCACGCGCCGAAAGCGCGAGAACGCCTTCCACCAGCATCATCAAGGTTCCTTGCAAGCCTGGCGGGCAGGACCGCATCGCGAGATCGAAGTATGCTGCCGTGGCTACACCGCCCATCAGCCCTATCGGTGCCGCCAATACAAGCGCAAGATTCGCAGAGTGAATGAATGCCAGCGGAATCATCTGCGGCACTGCGACGATCGTTCCCCACCACAGCAGCTTGTTCAGCGATACGCTCTTGCACAGAAAGCCATACAGCAGGAATGTCGGGATGAACGCGGCGGCAAAGATCCCGTTGTAGTACGAGTAAACGGAATCCGATGCATGCAGCTCATTGGTCAGATAGAACTGCAGCGGAGTGGCCGATCCTGGCGCAAAGTTCCACAGAAAGCAGATGAGAACCGCTGGATAAACGGCCTTATGCTTCGCCAGCCGCCTGACATTCCCAACAAGATCCGCGCCCCTGGCTTGCGGGTGCTCGTAGGTATGGCCGAAGACGGAAACGGGCTTCCAGAGTCCCATCACGGCAATCAATAAAGTGAACATCGCAGCCAGGACGAAGGCTTCTTTCGCGGCAAGATGATCGGAAAAGTACCCGGAAGCAAACGCTCCCGCAACGACCGGGACGGAACTGACCACATTCAACAGAGCGCTCAGGCGCCCGGACATGCGCTTCTCCTGGCCCACCAGAGCGACCAGCCCCTGATAGGCTGCGGCGATAAATCGGGACGACAGCATCGCCAGCAGCATCCCGATGACCAGTCCCGCGTATGAGAAACCCGAAAACGCCATCCAGATGAATGCCACCGCGGTCGCCGGAGCGAAAATCAGGAAGAAGCCGCGATCGCGCAATCCCATCGGGTCCCATTGGTCGCGCGCGAGGCCGAAAGCGAACGCAAAGTACACGGGTATGCCCGTAACCAGCCGGAATGTCGAGATCTGCGTCGCCGTCGCATGCAACTGGTTCTTGAGTATGTACGACGTCTGTATGTCAATCAGATAACCGGCCGGCGTTGCCAGATAGATGAACAGGGTCAGCCAACCGAAATACAGCAGGGTTCGGTCGCTGCCCTCGGAACCATTAGTTGGGGGTGGAAAAATTTCAGCCCGATAGGCGCGTCTGGCGTTCTTGGACATGGGGGGAACACGTACACGTCCTCAAAAAACCGATCCAGGGTGCACCCGTGAATGTGCGGGCTACTCCACCGGAAAACGGTTACTGAATTCAGCGTTCAGCGCGGGAAAGTATAGGTAAAAAACGGGATTGGATGTTCCGAGGCCTACCGCATCGAAGCGAGAGAGAATTTCGGACGCACACGCTTACTCACTTGTACCTCTGGACAGCCAGTTGGGGTCGCCGGACGTCGACCTTCTCCTGCCCTTGCTTGGCCGAAGTCGGTGTGGAATCAACCGGTCGATGCCGCAACGGATACCGACAAACTCCCTCCCCTTCGCGCAGTGGTCCAGCGAGGCATCATCGCTACCCATACCATGGCCACGATCCGCGCCGCCAGCCAGGGCTGGTGCGGCCGCCACGGAGCGTCCAGGCTCGCGTACAAGCGCAACTACGCGCGCCAGGCCCTGGTGCGCCGCAGCACGAAAAACCATCCTTTAGGTGGGCTGCTCATCCGCCCGCGCCTGTTGCAATGTCTCCACCGCCGATCACAGGCGGACAGGAGACAACGACATGATCGAACTACAGGGCCGCAACGCCCTCATCACCGGTGCGGCGCAGGGGCTCGGCCTTGCCATCGCCCGGTTGTTCGTCGAACGCGGTGCACGGGTAATGCTGGCCGACATCGACGAGGCCGGGGCCGCCAGCGCCGCGGACGAACTGGGCCCGCAGGCGCGCTTCGTGCCCTGCGACGTCACCAGGAGCGCTGWCTGGGTCCGCGCGGTGGAGGCGGCCACGGCCGCCTTCGGCGGGCTCGATACGCTGGTCAACAACGCCGGCATCGAGATCGTCAAGCCGCTGTTCGACCAGAGCGAGGAAGGGGTCGGCCGCCTCATGAGCATCAACGTCATGGGCGTGTTCCTCGGCATGAAGCACTCGCTGGGCGCGCTCGCCGCCTCGGGCAAGGGTGCGGTGGTCAACATCTCGTCGCTGGCCGGCACCAACGGTGTGCCGCTGTTTGGCTCCTACGCCGCCTCGAAATCGGCCGTGATACTGGCGCAAAGCCTGTTCGTGTCGGAGGCCACGGTCAAATGGCACCTTCACAACATCTTTGCGAAGCTCGGCGTGCGCAACCGCACGAGCGCGCTGGCGCGCGCGCAGGAGAACTCACTGCCCTGATCCGCGAAGTGCCGTACCCGGCCTCTTTCGCCGCCTGATACTGCCTATCAATGCCAGAAATCTGGATGCAGCCGGGCGAAAAAAAGCCCGCAGAATCGCGGGCTTGGATCACTTACTGCTACTGCCTGTCATTGCCAGGTGGCGCCAGAAAATGCACCAAAATGAGGTTCACTCCCACTCGATCGTAGCCGGCGGTTTCCCCGACACGTCATACACCACGCGGTTCAAACCACGCACCTCATTGATGATGCGGTTCGAGCAACGACCCAACAGCGCGTACGGCAGGTGCGCCCAGTGCGCCGTCATGAAGTCGGTGGTCTGTACCGCGCGCAGCGCCACGACGTAGTCGTAGGTGCGTCCGTCGCCCATCACGCCGACCGACTTGACCGGCAGGAACACCGCAAAGGCCTGGCTGGTCAGGTCGTACCAGCTCTTGCCTACTTGCGAAGGCTCGCACATGCCCGCTGCAGCGTCCTGCTCGGTGGCAACCGTGCCACGCAGTTCTTCGATAAAGATCGCGTCGGCCCGGCGCAGCAGCTCGGCGTAGTCGCGCTTGACCTCACCCAGGATACGCACGCCCAGGCCCGGGCCCGGGAAGGGATGGCGGTAGACCATCTCCGGCGGCAGGCCAAGCGCCACGCCGAGTTCGCGGACTTCGTCCTTGAACAGGTCGCGCAGCGGCTCGAGCAGCTTCAGGCCCAGCGTTTCCGGCAGGCCGCCCACGTTGTGGTGGCTCTTGATGGTGGTGGCCTTCTTGGTCTTGGTGCCGCCGGACTCGACCACGTCGGGGTAGATCGTGCCCTGCGCCAGCCATTTGGCGTTGGTCAGTTTCTTGGCCTCGGCCTGGAACACTTCGACGAATTCGCGGCCGATGATCTTGCGTTTCTGCTCGGGATCGGTCACGCCGGCGAGGTGGCCGAGGAACTGCTCGGACGCGTCGATGGCAATGACCTTGGCGTGCAGGCGGCCGGCGAACATGTCCATGACCATCTTGCCTTCGTTCAGGCGAAGCAGGCCGTGGTCGACGAATACGCAGGTGAGCTGGTCGCCGATGGCGCGATGGATCAGGGCTGCGGCCACCGAGGAATCAACGCCGCCGGACAGGCCGAGAATCACTTCCTCGTCACCCACCTGCTCGCGGATCTTGGCGACGGCTTCAGCGATATGGTCGTGCATCACCCAGTCAGCCTTGGCGCCGGCGATCTTCAGCACGAAGCGCTCCAGAATGTCGCGGCCCTTGGCGGTATGCGTAACTTCCGGGTGGAACTGCACGGCGTAGTAGCCGCGCGCTTCGTCGGCCATGGCGGCGATCGGGCAACTGGGCGTGGAGGCCATCAGCTTGAAGCCCGGCGGCAGCTCGGCGACCTTGTCACCGTGGCTCATCCAGACCTTGAGCATGCCGTGGCCTTCGGGCGTGGAGAAATCCTCCAGGTCCTTGAGCAGCGCGGTATGGCCATGCGCGCGCATCTCGGCGTAACCGAACTCGCGATGGTCGCTCCACTCCACCTTGCCGCCCAGTTGCACGGCCATGGTCTGCATGCCGTAGCAGATGCCCAGCACCGGCACACCGAGGTCCCACACCGCCTGCGGCGCGCGCAGCTGGTGGTCTTCGTAGGTGCTGGCGTGGCTGCCGGACAGGATGATGCCCTTGGGCGCGAACTCGCGCACGAATTCTTCCGTGACGTCGTTCGGGTGAATCTCGCAGTAGACGTGCGCTTCGCGCACGCGGCGGGCGATCAGCTGCGTAACCTGCGAGCCGAAATCAAGGATTAGGATTTTGTCGTGCATGATGGGCGGATGGCGTTTCGTCCGGCAGGGGCTCGGGCATCACTTCGGTGCCCGGACCATAACCGGGCGGAGGCGTGACACCGGGCTCACGCCGGTATTCAGGTGATTGCGGCCGGCGTGCCACGGGGGCCGCGCCGGCATCCTTGTTTTGCGTCTCTTTTTGCAGCTCGCGCTGCGCGCGTTCTCGCACGCGCACGCGCTTGGCGGCCGGGATCTGCACCGCCGCGAAGAAGGCCATTACCGCGGCCAGCACCGGCAGCCAGATCTTTCCGGCGCCCTGCACCGGCAGGTCGAGCATAAGCATCCAGGTCACGATCAGCAGCGCGCTGGCCAGGTTGACCTGTCCAACCGTCCGCGCCACCGCGACCGTGAGCTGCCCGTTGACGGTCGCCTGCCACAGCAGCAAGGCCAGGCCGACCAGCGCCACGCCAAGCAGTTGCCCGTACATGGGGGGCTGCGGCTGCGGCAATTGCAGCGCGCTGTAAAAGGTCGTGAAAGGCGAAAGCAGCAAGACGGCGCCGAGCAGCAGATTCAGCAAGGCATCGAGGAACAGCACGGCACGCAGCAATACTTTCATCAGAGCTCCTCCGGCCAGGCAAGTAGCGTGGCTTGGGGGCGCAGCGTGGCCGGCAATCCCGGCCGCGCTGGCCCTTGCAGGCTACGCCGGTGGGCGCAGCCGGCGCGCGGCTGGCAGGACCGTCGGGTCCCGCGCAGCCGCCAGTTCATCGAGACCGGCTTAGTCGATGTAGTAGTTCGGCGCTTCCTTGGTGATCTGCACGTCGTGCACATGCGATTCGCGCATGCCGGCGGCCGTGATCTGCACGAACTCTGCGGTGTCGTGCCAGCTTTCGATGGAGCTGCTGCCGCAGTAACCCATCGAGGCGCGCACGCCGCCGCACATCTGGTGGATGATGGCCGTGACCGAACCCTTGTAGGCCACGCGGCCTTCAATCCCCTCGGGAACCAGCTTGTCGACGTTGGCGGTGTTGTCTTCCTGGAAGTAGCGATCGGCAGCGCCGTCCTTCATCGCGCCCACCGAACCCATGCCGCGGTAGCTCTTGAACGAGCGGCCCTGGTACAGGAACACTTCGCCCGGGGCCTCTTCGGTACCGGAGAACATGCCGCCCATCATGACCACATGCGCGCCGGCTGCCAGCGCCTTGGCGATGTCGCCCGAGTAGCGGATGCCGCCGTCGGCCACCAGCGGCACGCCGGTGCCCTTGAGGGCTTCGGCCACGTTGGAGACCGCGGTGATCTGCGGCACGCCCACGCCTGCCACGATACGGGTGGTACAGATCGAGCCCGGGCCGATGCCGACCTTGACACCGTCGGCGCCATGATCGACCAGCGCGCGCGCGGCAGCGCCGGTGGCGATATTGCCGCCGATCACCTGCACCTGCGGGAAGTTCTGCTTGACCCAGCGCACGCGGTCCAGCACGCCCTGGCTGTGGCCGTGCGCGGTGTCGACCACGATCACGTCGACGCCGGCCTTGACCAGCAACTCGATACGCTCGTCGTTGTCGGGGCCCACGCCAACCGCCGCGCCTACGCGCAGCTGGCCGCGGTCATCCTTGCTGGCCAGCGGATGCTCCACTGCCTTCTGGATGTCCTTGACCGTGATCAGGCCGCGCAGTTCGAAGGCCTGGTTGACCACCAGCACGCGCTCGAGGCGGTGGCGGTTCATCAGGCGCTTGGCGTCTTCCAGCGAGGCGTCTTCGCCAACCGTGACCAGCTTCTCGCGCGGGGTCATCTTGGCGCGCGCGGGCGCGTCCAGCTCTTCCTCGAAACGCAGGTCGCGGTTGGTGATGATGCCAACCACGGTCTTGCCTTCCAGCACCGGGAAACCCGAGATGCCGTACTGATGTGATAGTGCAATCACATCGCGGATCTTCATGTCGGGGGGAATGGTGATCGGATCGCGCAGCACGCCGGATTCATAGCGCTTCACGCGCGCCACTTCCCGGGCCTGGTCGGCCGGTTTCAGGTTCTTGTGGACGATGCCGATACCGCCGGCCTGCGCCATGGCAATCGCCAGGCGGGCTTCCGTCACGGTATCCATGGCGGCGGATACCAGCGGAATGTTCAGTTCGATCGAACGGGTCAGGCGGGTACGGAGCGAAACATCCCGGGGCAGCACCGACGAATAAGCCGGCACGAGGAGCACGTCATCGAATGTGAGTGCTTTCTGGACAAGACGCATAGCAATTCCTCTAGGCGCAAAACCGAATTATACAGGAATGGCTTGTTTCTTGACGCGCCTGAGGGTGCCCTTGTTCAAGTCTGCTATGCTCGTCGTCCTTTTTCCGGCATAGGCAAGCAACGATGGGTATCGGCGTACTGTGCGGCCTGCTGGCCGGCGCGTTCTGGGGCATGGTGTTTATCGCCCCCAAGCTGCTGCCCGTCTTCTCGCCCTGGGAACTTGCGATTGGTCGCTACCTCGCTTATGGGCTGGTGGCGTTTATCGCCGCGCTGCCGCTGATGCGGCGCATTGCACGCAAGCTCACCCGCGCCGATTGCGTTGCCCTGCTCCGCCAGGCCTTCACCGGCAACCTGCTGTACTACGTGCTGCTGGCCTTCGGCGTGCAGCTTGCGGGGGTGGGTCCGACCTCGCTGATCATCGGCATCCTGCCGATCTCGGTCACCATCATGGGCCGGCGCGACCACGGCGCAGTGCCGCTGTCGCGCCTGATCTGGCCGTTGCTGGTGGTCGCCGCGGGCATCGCCTGCATCAATATCGACCTGTTCGCCGGCGGCGGCGCCCATGGCGCCAGCGCCGGGGGAGAGGCGCTGCGCACCGTCTGGCAGCGCCTGGCCGGCGTGCTCTGCGCGGCCGGCGCCCTGGTGTGCTGGACGCTCTATGCCGTAGACAACGCGCGCTACCTGCAGCGCAATCCGCAATACAGCGGCAATGAATGGTCCGCCCTCTATGGCATTTCCACCGGCGTGGTGTCGGTCGTGCTGGCGCTGGCGGGCTGGCTGCTGGCCAGCGACAGCCTGGGCACCGCCGGCAGCGGCCGCGACTGGCAATGGTTCTGGATGGTCAACGCCGCGGTGGCGCTCGGTGCGTCGCTGATTGGCAACAACCTGTGGAACATCTCCAGCCGCCGCCTGCCGCTTACGCTGTCGGGCCAGATGATCGTCTTCGAGACGCTGTTCGCGCTGGCGTATGGCTTTGTCTTCGACCACCGCCTGCCGCGCCCCCTGGAGATCGCCGCCATTGTGTTGTTGATGATCGGCGTGGCCTGGTCGGTGCGCTTGCACGCCACCGACAAGTCTGCATAAACTAGCGGCCAACCCCGGCAGACAAGGGCGCATGCGTCACTCGTGAGACGGGGTCTCTCGCCCTACTCGCGGATCTCGCAGGCGTGCTTGCCTGCTGCCGTATTGTCACCGCAGAGCCACCACAACCCACAAGCCATGAAACGATCGACCGCGCTGTCCAAGCTCGCCACGCTCGCCGCCCTCGCCTGCCTCTGCCAGGGAGCCGCCGCCCAGGCACAATGGCAGTGGCGCGACGGCAGCGGCCGCATGGTCTATAGCGACGTGCCACCACCGCCCTCGGTTCCGGTAGCCAGCGTGATCAAGGCACCGGGACGCTTCGCCGGGACCCTGCGCCCGCTCGAGGCTGCGCCTTCGGCGGTCGCGCCGGCCAGCCCGGCGGGCGTTGCCGCCGGCATCCAGCCTGCGCCCAAGGGAAGTGAACCGAAGGGCAATGGCAAGGCGGAGTCCACGGCAAGTGCGGAGGAAGCCTTCGAAAAGCGCCGGACGGCCAGACTGAAAGCGGAAGCCGACCAGGCCCTCAAGGACCAGGCCGCACAGGAACGGCAGGTACGTTGCGCGCGGATGCAGAACTACGCCGTCGCGCTGCAGCAAAACCGGCGCGTCGCCGTCTCGGCGCCGGATGGCTCCGCGCAGCACCTGGATGACGAGCAGCGCCAGGCCGAGTTGCAGAGGACCGGCGCCAGCCTCGAACAGAACTGCGTCTGAGCGCCGGCGGCGGTCAGCCGCCGCGCAGCCACTTCAGCCCTTCGCGCGTGCCGCCCTGGCGGGTCTTCTGCACGCGCTTGCGGCGCGCCGACTTGGGGTCGGCCACCAACGGGCGATAGACTTCGATGCGATCACCGGCCCGCACCTGCGTGTCCGGCGTCTTGAGCTTGCTGAAGATGCCGACCCGCATGGTGGCCGGATCCACCTCCGGACAGGCCTGCAGCAAACCCGAAGCGCCGATCGCGGCGAGGATGCTGGTGCCTGGCGCGACCTCCAGCTCTTTCAGGAAGGCGCCGCCCGGCTGGGCGTAGCACACGGAGATGCTTACCGGACGTGCTCCGGCTTCTTCAGCCATTGCCATAGACCGCTTCGGCGCGTTTGACGAAGGCATCGACAAAGGTATTGGCGATCACGTTGAACACCGGCCCGATGATCTTCTCCAGCAGGAAGTTGGAAAACTCATAATGCAGGTGAAACTCGATCTTGCAGGCGTCCTCGCGCAGCGGCGTGAAGCGCCAGGAGCCATTGAAGGTCTTGAAGGGCCCGTCCTCGAACACCATATCGATCCGGGTAGGCGGCTCCTGCGTATTGCGGGTGTGGAAGTACTGCTTGATGCCTTTGAAGTGGATATGGATCTTGGCATCGAGCAGCGTTTCGGTCTGCTCGAACACCTCCACGCCACCGCACCATGGGAGGAACTTGGGATAGTCCTCGACGCACGTGACCAGGTTGTACATCTGCTCGGCGGAGTGGCCGACCAGCACGGATTTTTGGACGTCTGCCATTATTGGAAGTGATGGCCCGCGCAGGCCCCGCCTGCAATATGACGCAGTGCGGAATCCACCGGGGCGGGCCGGTTTGCTAGAATCGCGATTTTAGCCCACGTGCGCCCCGGCGGCATACCGGATGTGCATGACAGCGGCATGTACGCCGCAAGCGGCGCGGCGGCACCGGATTCTTCCCTAGTTCCGGGTGTTGTTTGGCTTTTTTTGTTTTACCTATCTCCATTTCCTCTATCCGGACCGCATGACCATCGCAGACAACAAGAAAGCCTTTTTCGACTACTTCATCGAAGAGCGATATGAGGCGGGGATCGTGCTCGAGGGCTGGGAAGTCAAGGCGATCCGCGCGGGACGCGTGCAGATCAAGGAAGGCTACGTGGTCATCCGCGATGCCGAGCTGTTCCTGATCGGCGCCCACATCAGCGCGCTGAACAGTGCCTCGACCCATATCTCGCCCGATGCGGTGCGTACCCGCAAGCTGCTGCTCAAGGCGGAAGAGATCAAGCGGCTGATCGGCAAGGTGGAGCAGCGCGGCTTCACGATCGTGCCGCTCAACCTGCATTACACGCGCGGACGCGTCAAATGCGAAATCGGCTTGGCCAAGGGCAAGAAGATGTTCGACAAGCGCGAGACCGAGAAGGATCGCGACTGGCAGCGCGAGAAGGCGCGCATCATGAAGGGCGCCGGGAAAGAGTAAGGCTGCAAGACAGTTCGAGCACTTGCGCCACCGGTATGCCCACCCTCTCCCGCCTGAGCAGGGAGAGGGCAGATGCCCGCAATAGTGGGACGTGAGACGCCCCACTCCGGCGCCCTCCTTCCCCCCCGAACTCAGGCCCCCTTCTGCTGCCCTTTAACGATCTGCAGCGCGGAAGCAATCATGCTGCTCATCTCGCCGAGATTGCCCGGCACGATGAGCGTGTTGCCCTGCTTGGCCAGATTGCCGAAGGCGCTCACGTATTCCTCCGCAACCTTCAGGTTGACCGCTTCCATGCCGCCCTCAGTCCGGATGGCGCGCCCGATTTTCTCAATCGCCTGCGCATTGGCTTCCGCCACTGCCAGGATGGCCGAGGCCTCGCCCTGCGCCCGGTTGATGGCCGCCTGCCGCTCGCCTTCTGACTTCTGGATCGCGGCCTCGCGCGCGCCGGTGGCCAGGTTGATCTGTTCCTGCCGCTTGCCTTCGGAGGCSGCGATCAGCGCGCGCTTCTCCCGCTCGGCGGTGATCTGCGCCTGCATCGCGTGCAGGATCTCCTTGGGCGGTGTGAGATCCTTGATCTCGTAGCGCAGCACCTTCACGCCCCAGCTCGCGGCGGCCTCGTCCAGCGAGTTGACTACGCTGTGGTTGATGTACTCGCGCTCCTCGAAGGTCTTGTCCAGTTCCAGCTTGCCGATCACCGAGCGCAGCGTGGTCTGCGACAACTGCGTGATTGCCACCACGAAATTGCTCGAGCCGTAGGAAGCCTTCATCGGGTCGGTGACCTGGTAGTACAGCACGCCGTCCACCTGTAGCTGCGTATTGTCCCTGGTGATGCAGATCTGGCTGGGCACATCGAGCGGGATTTCCTTGAGGACGTGCTTGTAGGCAACCCGATCGACGAAGGGCAGCACCACGGTCAGCCCCGGAGTCAGCGTGGCGCGGTACTTGCCGAGGCGCTCCAGCACCCAGGCATGTTGCTGCGGCACGATCTTGAAGCTCTTCGCCACCAGGACGATGACAGCGACAAGAACCAGCAGGGGCAGCAGGCTGCCAAAGAATTCAAACATGAGACCTCCGTGACGGGGTTGGGAAGACGAACTGCTAGAACCTGGAAACCAGCACGGGCGCGGCCCGCACCGCTATCTCGGGCTGACGAACAGCGTGTTGCCGCGTACCTCGACAATGCGGAAGCGCCCCGGAGCCGCCAGCCCATTGGCCTGGAACTCGACGTCCCATTCCGTACCGCGGTAGCGCACCCGTGCCCGCCCGTCAGCCCCCCAGGCCGGCACTTCCAGTTCCTGGCCGATGTCCGGGTTGACGTTCGGATCGCGCTCCGCCACGTCGCGCCGCGTACGGCCGTAGCGGGACCGCCGCAGCACCAGGAAGCCAGCCAGGGCCACCAGCGCGGCCAGAATGGTCTGGCTGGCTGCTTCCAGCCCCGCCAGCGCACCGAGCCCGCCTGCCGCCGCGCCCAGCGCCACCATCAGCAGATACAAGGTGCCGAAACCCAGTTCCACGATCACCAGCACCGCTGCCAATGCAAACCAGATGTAATACGGCGCCATAGCCTCCCTTCGCGTTGCCTGCCTTCATGCCCGTCCGGACCAGGACCGCCGCATCGCGCACGGCCGCGGCCAAAACAAAAAACCCCCGCGGCGCCAGAGCGCCTGCGGGGGTTAGGAACACCTGGCGCAGGGCCGGTGTACCGCTATTGTGACGTCAAATGCTTCAGGAGGCCAGTTGCTTCCAGGTATCGATCACGGAATCGGGATTCAGCGAAATCGACTTGATGCCTTCCTTGGCCAGCCACAGCGCAAAGTCCGGGTGATCGGAAGGACCCTGGCCGCAGATGCCGACGTACTTGTCCAGGCGCAGCGCGGTGGAAATGGCACGCGACAGCATGAACTTGACCGCCGGGTCGCGTTCGTCGAAGTCCTTGGCCAGCAGTTCCATGCCGGAGTCGCGGTCCAGGCCCAGCGTGAGCTGGGTCAGGTCGTTCGAGCCGATCGAGAAGCCGTCGAAATACTGCAGGAACTCTTCGGCCAGGATGGCGTTGGACGGCACTTCGCACATCATGATGACGCGCAGGCCGTTTTCGCCGCGCTTCAGGCCGTGCTTGGCCAACAGGCCGATGACCTTCTCGGCCTGGCCCAGGGTCCGCACGAACGGCACCATGATCTCGACGTTGGTCAGGCCCATGTCGTCGCGCACGCGCTTCATGGCCTTGCATTCCATCTCGAAGGCTTCGGCGAAGTCTTCGGAGATGTAGCGCGAGGCGCCGCGGAAGCCCAGCATGGGGTTTTCTTCATCCGGCTCGTAGCGCGAGCCGCCGATCAGCTTCTTGTACTCGTTGGACTTGAAGTCCGACAGGCGCACGATGACCGGCTTCGGGTAGAAGGCCGCGCCAATCGTGGCGATGCCTTCGGCCAGCTTGTCCACGTAGAAGGCGCGCGGGCTGGCATGGCCACGGGCCACGCTTTCCACTGCTTTCTTCAGGTCGGCGTCGACTTGCGGGTAGTCGAGGATGGCCTTGGGGTGGACGCCGATATTGTTGTTGATGATGAACTCGAGGCGAGCCAGGCCAACGCCCTGGTTCGGGATCTGGCAGAAGTCGAAGGCCAGTTGCGGGTTACCGACGTTCATCATGATCTTGACGTCGATTTCCGGCATCTCGCCGCGCTGCACTTCGGTCACTTCGGTCTCGAGCAGGCCGTCGTAGACGCGGCCTTCGTCGCCCTCGGCGCACGACACCGTCACCAGCGTGCCGTCCTTGAGCAGGTCGGTGGCATCGCCGCAACCGACCACGGCGGGCACGCCCAGTTCGCGTGCGATGATGGCCGCGTGGCAGGTACGGCCACCACGGTTGGTCACGATGGCGGCGGCGCGCTTCATCACCGGCTCCCAGTTGGGATCGGTCATGTCGGCAACCAGCACGTCACCGGGCTGCACGCGTTCCATTTCGGACGGGTCATTGATCACACGGACGCGGCCGGTGCCGATCTTCTGGCCAATGGCGCGGCCGCTGGTGAGCACGGGCGCGGTGCCCTTGAGCTTGAAGCGCTGCTCTGCCTTGCCGGCGGACTGGCTCTTCACCGTTTCCGGGCGGGCCTGCAGGATGTAGATCTTGCCGTCGCGGCCGTCCTTGCCCCACTCGATGTCCATCGGGCGGCCGTAATGCTTCTCGATGATCATCGCGTACTTGGCCAGCTCCGACACATCGGCGTCGGTGATGGAGTAGCGGTTGCGCAGTTCGATGGGTACGTCGACGGTCTTGACGCGGCCGGCTTCGCCCGGCGCGGTGAATTCCATCTTGATCAGCTTGGAGCCGATCGAGCGGCGAATGATGGGGTACTTGCCCGCTTGCAGCGTGGGCTTGAAGACGTAGAACTCGTCCGGGTTGACCGCGCCCTGCACCACCGTTTCGCCCAGGCCGTAGCTGGAGGTGATGAAGACGACATCGGGGAAGCCGGATTCGGTGTCGATGGTGAACATCACGCCTGCGGCGCCCACATCCGAGCGCACCATGCGCTGCACGCCGGCGGACAGCGCGACGATGTCGTGCGCGAAGCCCTTGTGCACGCGATAGGAAATGGCGCGGTCGTTGTACAGCGAGGCAAACACGTGGCGGATCTTGTCCAGCACATCGTCAATGCCGCTGACGTTGAGGTACGACTCCTGCTGGCCGGCGAACGATGCATCCGGCAGGTCTTCGGCGGTCGCCGACGAACGCACGGCGAACGAAGCCTCGGCGCCTTCGCGCTCTTCGGCACGCGCGTAGAACTCGCGGATTTCCTTTTCCAGGCGCGGCTGGAACGGCGCTTCGATAACCCAGTTGCGGATCTCGGCGCCGGCTTCGGCCAGGGCCTTGACGTCGTCGACGTTGAGGGCCTTGAGGCGATCGGAAATGCGCTGGGTCAGGTTGCTGTGGGCGAGGAAATCGCGGAAAGCCAGCGAGGTGGTGGCAAAGCCACCGGGCACCCGCACGCCGGCTTCGGCCAGCTGCGAGATCATCTCGCCGAGCGACGAATTCTTGCCGCCCACGGTTTCCACATCTTCCTTGCGCAACTGCTCGAACGGCAGCACGTATGCGCCGTCAATTGCCGGGTTGTTCATAAAAGCCTCAAAACAAAGTAAGAAACCTGTTGCTGACGCCCGGAATATTGTTGGAGTTCTGCTACCGGACGGATCGCTTGGCTAAACAACCCCAGCGTTGTCACGATCGGCGCGCGATCGTGATTGCTGCAGCGCACATTGTTGACAATTCGTGCCCGAATCGTTGCACCAACAGCGCTGGTGGAATTGCTTAGCGAAAAGATCGCCGCTATTCTACCGTGCCGCACCGCACTTTCGCGGAGCGCGGATTCAAAAATATTGTCCTAACATGTCCCAGCCCGACGCTCCCATTGCACCGCAGGAACCCCAGGAACCGCGTACGGAGGAGCGCCCCGCCATCCGTACGGTCTTTATCGTCTCCGATGGTACCGGCATCACTGCCGAGACCTTCAGCCACTCGATCCTGGCCCAGTTCGAGATGCGTTTCCGCAAGGTGCGCATGCCTTTTGTCGACACGCCCGAGAAAGCACATATCGCGGTCGGCAAGATCAATGAGGCCCTCTACGCGGAAGGGGTGCAGCCCATCGTCTTCACCACCCTGGTCAACCAGGAGTCGAACAAGGCGATCCGCCGCGCCAAGGCCATGATACTGGACATGTTCCAGACCTTCATCGAGCCGCTGGAGAAGGAACTCGGCCTCAAGTCCACCCATGCGATCGGGCGCTTCCACCAGAACGCCGACACCGAGGCTTACCAGAACCGCATCGAGGCGATCAACTTCTCGCTCGCGCATGACGACGGCCAGTCGCACAAGAACCTGGCCGAGGCCGACATCATCCTGGTCGGCGTTTCGCGCAGCGGCAAGACCCCGACCAGCCTGTACCTGGCCATGCAGTACGGCCTCAAGGCGGCCAACTACCCGCTGATTCCCGACGACTTCGAGCGCGGCAAGCTGCCGAGCGCCCTGTATGCGTTCAAACCCAAGATCTTCGGCCTGTCGATCAATCCGCAGCGCCTGGCCGAGATCCGCAACGAGCGGCGGCCGGGCAGCAAATACGCGGCGCCGGAAAACTGCCGGTACGAGGTCAATGAGGCCGAGGCCATGATGCGTCGCGAGGGCATCAAGTGGCTGTCGTCCACGCACAAGTCGATCGAAGAGATCGCCACCACGATCCTGCAGGAGATCAAGGTGGATCGGGATAGCAATTATTGAGAAGGCAGCCGGCGCGCCGAACGAAGCTGAACGGTGCGCCTAAGCCGCCCGATGCCTCTGCCGGTGTTGATTCCTGCCGCCCTCAGGGGGCGTGAGAAACAATCCGCCCGTGGGCCTTACAGCATCAACCGGGCCGCCGCTGCCGCACCGCCTCGAACAGGCAGATCGCCGTAGCCGCCGCCACATTCAGCGATTCCAGCCCGCCCGGCTGCGGAATGCCCACCGTGCGGCTGACCCTGGCCATCCACTCCGGGCTGACGCCCGCGCCTTCATTGCCCACCACCCAGCCCACCGGACCACGCAAATCGGTGTCGAACACGGCCGCCTGGGCATGCGAGGATGTCGCCAGCAGCGGCACCGCCAGGCGCGGCGCCAGCATGTCCAGCGTGCAGTGCTCGACGATATTCAGGTGGAAATTGGCACCCATGGCCGCACGCAAGGTCTTGGTGGACCAGGCGAAGGCGCTGCCCGTGACGAGGAACGCATGGCCGATGCCCGCGGCGGCCGCGCTGCGCAGGATCGAGCCCACGTTGCCGGCATCCTGCACGCCGTCCAGGATGATRCAATCGGTATCGATATGCGATGGCAGGTGGCCGGACGGCGTCTCGATAACCAGCATCAGGTCGATGCCGTTGACCACGCCGGCAATCAGGTCGAACAAGGCGTCCGCCAGCAGTACCACGCGTTCGGGCGCGATCTGCCTGAGCAGCGGCGCCACCTCGGCGTGATCGTAGTGCCGCTCCGACACCACGCACTGCACCGGCTGGCCCAGCGCATCCAGGTAGGCCTGCGCAAGATGCACGCCATCGAGCACCGATTGCCCGGCCTTGCGGCGGGCATGCGTGGAGCCCGTCAGGGCCTTGAGATGCTTGAACAGCGCGTTGTCGCGCGACGTGACGTGCTTCACGATACCTGCTCCGGGAAAGACGACGGCGGCAGGCCGGCGGCAGGCGCGATGCGCCCTTGCGCGATGGCCTCGCGCACCGGCGCGAACGAGCGCCGATGGTGCGGCGTGGCGCCGTGCTGCGTGAGCGCGGCCAGGTGCTGCGGCGTGCCGTAGCCCGAGTGGGCGTCGAAGCCATACTGCGGGTACGACGCGTGCAGCGTCAGCAATTCACGATCGCGCGCCACCTTGGCGAGGATCGACGCCGCCGATATCGCCTGCACCTTTGCATCGCCCTTGACGATGGCCTCGACCGCAAAGCGCACCTGCGGGCAGCGGTTGCCGTCGACCTGCACCAGGTCTGGCTCCAGACCGGCATCCGCCAGGCCGTGCACCGCGCGCTGCATGGCCAGCATGGTGGCGTGCAGGATGTTGATGGTGTCGATCTCTTCCACCGTGGCGAAGGCGATATGCCAGCCCAGAGCGCGTTCGCAGATCTGCTCGAACAGCGCCTCCCGGCGCAGGGCGGTCAGCACTTTCGAGTCGGCCAGGCCCTTGATCGGACGCTCCGGATCAAGCACCACGGCAGCGGCATAGACGGGGCCGGCCAGCGGACCCCTGCCCGCCTCGTCCACGCCACACAGGTGGCGGACCTGCGCGGCGGTGTCGGCGAGGTCGAAACCAAGTTGGGCCGGATTGCCCTTGGCAGCGGGACGGCGCGCCATTACCCGCCCCTGCGCTGCCGGATCAGGCCGGCGACCACCTCCGAGGCGATCTCGGCGGTATTGCGTTTAAGGGTCTGGTGCATCTGGGTAAAATGTTCGCGCAGGAACGCGGTATTGCCATCGTCGTTCAACTGCAGCAACGTCTCGCGCGCCAGCGCCTCGGGCGTGGCGTCGTCCTGCAACAGTTCGGGCACGACAAAGCGCCCCGACAGGATGTTGGGCAAGCCCACATACGGCAGGTACCCCTGCCGCTTCATGATCTGCGCGGTCAGCCAGGGCACCTTGTACGAGATTACCATCGGCTTCTTGTACAGCGCCGCCTCCAGCGTGGCGGTGCCGCTGGCCAGCAGGATCACGTCGGCGGCTTCCATGGCAAGGTGCGACTGCCCGTCGATGACGGTCAGCGGAATCTGCGGATACTGCTGATGCAGGCCCTTGACGATCTCGCGCAGCGGCGCGCTGGCGACCGGCAACACGAAGGCAAGATTGCCGTCCATGCCGTGCATGCGTGCCATGGCGTCGAAGAACGTCGCCCCAAGGTTGCGCACCTCGGATTGCCGGCTGCCGGGCAACACCGCCACCACGCGGGGCCCGGCCGGCAGGCCCAGCCGCGCGCGCGCGCCCTGCGTATCCGGCACCATCGGGATCACGTCAGCCAGCGGATGGCCCACGTAGGTAGCGGGAATGCCTGCCCGGGCGTAGATCTCCGGTTCGAACGGGAACAGGCACAGGATGTGATCGACCGCGCGTGCGATGGTACGGATGCGTCCGCCCCGCCATGCCCAGATCGAAGGACTGACAAAATGCACCACGGGAATGCCGGCACGGCGCAGCGGCACTTCCAGCCCGAAGTTGAAATCCGGCGCATCCACCCCGATGAAGCACAGCGGCGGCTGCGCGATCAGCTGTTCCCTGATGGCGCGGCGCGTGGCCAGGATCTCGCGCAGCGAGCCCAGCACCTCCACATAGCCGTTGACCGAGAGCGTATCCATCGGCCATTGCGACTCGAACCCCTGCGCCATCATGCGCGGCCCGCCAATGCCGGCGTAGCGAACGGTTTCGCCGAGCCGGGCCTTGAGCCCGCCCATCAGCAGTGAAGCCAGCAGATCACCCGAGTTCTCGCCGGCCACCATGGCAATGGTGCCGCGCGTACCCGCGCCTGCTACGTCCCGCGTGGCACCCGTGGCCGGTAGGACACCGTCGACCATGGCGTGGGCCGGCTTCAGCGCACAATGCCGCGCTGCGTGGCGGCAATGAAGTCGAGGAAACCCTGCAGCGGCACCTTGGCGCTGCCTTCGGCATGCGCGATCAGTTGCGCGATCTCGTTGCGGGCGGCTTCGAAGCTCAGGTCGGACTTGTACAGTACCTTGTAGGCCTGGCGCAGGGCCGCGATCTGCGCGGCGTCGAATCCACGGCGGCGCATGCCTTCCACGTTGATGCCGTGCGGCGTGGCCTTGTTGCCGCCCTTGTCGCCCGCGGCGATCACGAACGGCGGCAGGTCCTGCACCAGTGCCGAGGCGCCGCCCAGCATGGCGTGGTCGCCAATGCGCACGAACTGGTGAACCCCGCTCATGCCGCCAAGGATGGCCCAGTCGCCCACCTGCACATGGCCGGCAATCTGCGCATTGCTGGAAAACACCGTATGGTTGCCCACCCGGCAATCGTGCGCGATGTGGACATAGGCCATGATCCAGTTGTCGTCGCCGATACTGGTCACGCCCTGATCCTGCACCGTGCCGGTGTGGATGGTGGTGAACTCGCGAATGGTATTGCGATCGCCGATCACGAGCCGGGTCGGCTCGTTGCGGTACTTCATGTCCTGCGGCGTGCCGCCAACCGAGGCATATGGCCCAATGCGGTTATCCGCGCCGACGGTCGTATGCCCTTCGATGGTCGTGTGCGCGCCAACCTGGGTACCGCTGCCAAGGCGAACGTTGGGACCAACGATGGAAAACGGCCCGACGGTCACGTCGGCTGCAAGCTCGGCCTTCGGGTCGACCAGTGCGCTGGGATGGATTTGCGTCATGCGTCCTGTCCTATGGTCTGAGATTGAAAAGTTGAACGATCGAAACAATGAACCAACACGTCCAAATTCGCTTTCAGGGTGTAGCTAGCGGCCGTCAGGTGGTGCCGCCCCCAGCGCAGGAACCGGCACGTACATGGGTACGCGAGGGTTCCGAGCAGCGGACGGTGCCGCATGGCGGCCGCGCGGTAGCCCTGAATGCGAATGTTCAGGCGTCGGCTTGTTTGACGGTGCACATCAACTCAGCTTCGCAAGCCACCTTCTCGTCGACGGTGGCAAACGCCTTGAACTTCCAGATGCCGCGGATATAGCGCTCTACGGATACGGTCATGTGCAGCTGGTCGCCCGGCGTCACAACCTGCTTGAAGCGCGCGCCGTCGATGCCGACGAAGTAGTAAAGCGAGCCTTCCTTGCGCTCCATGTCGGCGCCAAAGGTCAGCAGGCCGGCCGACTGCGCCAGCGCTTCAAGGATCATCACGCCCGGCATCACGGGGTGACCCGGGAAATGGCCCTGGAAGTACGGCTCGTTCATGGTGACGTTCTTCAGCGTTTTGATACGCTTCTGCGGCTCCAGTTCAAGCACGCGGTCTACCATCAGGAACGGGTAACGATGCGGCAGCAGCTTGAGGATCTTGCGGATGTCGATATCGACGGCGTTCATGATTTTTTCTCTTCGGTATGCTGGATAGAATTGCCGGCGTCCTGGCCTTGCAGGCGTTTTTCGAGCTGGATCACGCGCTCGCGCAATTTGCTCAGCCCTCGCAAGGTGGCCGCGGTGCGTTCCCAGTCGCCATGCGGCTGGACCGGGAACACGCTGGTGAAATGACCGCCGGGCTTGGTAATGGATTTAGTGATCGACGTGCCACCGGAAACCGTGGTGCGGTCGGCAATGTTCAGATGGCCGGCAAAGTTGGCCGAGCCCCCGATGACGCTAAAGCGGCCGACCTTGGTACTGCCGGCAATCGCCGCGCAGCCCGCGATCACAGTATGCGCGCCCACGCGCACGTTATGCGCGATCTGCACCTGGTTGTCGAGCTTGCAGCCGTCCTCGATGACCGTATCGGCCATGGCGCCGCGATCGATCGCGGTATTGGCGCCCACCTCGACATCGTTACCCAACACCGCGCGGCCGGTCTGGGGAATCTTGACGTACTCCACGCCGCCCGGGCCGATGTCCGGGGCAAAGCCAAAGCCATCGGCGCCCAGCACCGCCCCGCTGTGCAGTATGCATCGCATGCCCACCACGCATTGATGATAGATCGAGACATTGGCGTAGATCAGCGTGTCGTCGCCAATCCGCGCCCCGGTACCGACAAAGCCGTTGGCCAGGATACGCACCCGTTCGCCTAGCCGTGCCCCGCTCTCGATCACCACATTGGGCCCGATAAAGCACGAAGCCGGCACTACGGCATCCGGCGCCACGCTGGCGCGCGGGTCGATGCCGGTACGATGGTCGGTATTGGCACGGCGCTCGAAGCCCTGCGCGATACGTGCAAAGCACACGTAGGGATTGCGCGCGACCAGCCAGTTGCGGCCGTCGGCCTGGCCTTCAGCCCGGATGCGCTCGAGGTCGGCTGCGGACACGATCACGGCACCGGCGCCGGACGCCAGCGCCTGTGGCAGGTACAGGGGGTTGGAGAGGAACGAGAGCTGGTCGGAGCCGGCCTGGTCGAGCGGCGCGAGGCCGCGCACGGCGAGGTCGGGATCACCCACAACCTGCGCGCCGGTATCGGTGGCGAGCTGACCCAGTGTGGGTGTTTGCATGGCAGTACTTCCTTGGACTGTGAAAACAGGCAGGCTTACTTGCTGCCGGCGTTCAGCGCTTTCATCACATCGTCGGTGATGTCGATGCGAGGATTGACATAGACGGCTTCCTGCACGATCAGGTCGTACTTGCGCTGTTCTGCAAGCTGGCGGATCACGCGGTTGGCACGCTCGAGCACCTGGGCCAGTTCCTCATTGCGGCGCTGGTTCAGGTCCTCGCGGAATTCGCGTTGCTTGCGCTGGAATTCGCGGTCGAGATCGGCGACTTCGCGCTGACGGCGTTGGCGGTCGGCGTCAGCCAGCACGGCAGTGTCCTTGTCGAGCTTGTCGGCCATGCCCTTGATCTTCTGGGCCATGTCCTGCAGCTCGCGGTCGCGCTTGGAGAATTCCTGTTCCAGCTTGACCTGGGCCTGCTTGGCAGGCACCGAGTCACGCAGGATACGCTCGGAATTCACCGCGGCAATGCGTGCTTCCTGCGCCATGGCGGGCGCGGCAGCCAGCAGCGCGCCAGCCGTCAGCGCGGCGGCCGTCAGGCTCTTGATCAGTGGGAATGTTGTTTTCATGAATACGTTCCTCAATCTTCTATTCTCTATTCTCGCTCAGAACGCGGTACCGATCTGGAACTGGAAGCGCTGTACCTTGTCGGTCTCATCCTTCTTCAGCGGGAAGCCCACGCTGATCTTGAGCGGACYGATCGGCGACAGCCACGACATGCCCACACCCGTCGAATACTTCAGCTGGCTGAACAACAGCGGCGTGCCTTCCTGGTACACGTTACCAAAGTCGAAGAAGGTGAACAGGCGCAGCGTCCGGTCCACGCCCGAACCCGGCAGCGGGAAGATGAACTCGACGTTACCAATCATCTTGGAGGCGCCGCCAGTCGGGTTGCCGTTCTGGTCCTTCGGGCCCAGCGTGCTGGTCTGGTAGCCGCGAACCGAGCCGATACCGCCGGCGTAGAAGTTCTTGAACACCGGGAACGGCGTGTTGCCATAGCCATGACCGTAGGCCACTTCACCGTTGAAAGCCATCGTGAAGGCTTTCGACAGCGGATAGAAATACTGCTGCTGGATACTGGCGCGATAGTACTGCGTATCGCCACCGGGCACGCCCACTTCAAGGTTGGCCTGCGTGTAGGGTCCCTTGGTCGGGACCAGCGCGCTGTCGCGCCGGTCGCGGGCCCAGCCGATCGTGAACGGGAAGTTGTTGATCGGGTCGCCGCTGTTTTTGCCGATCTTCGTCAGCCACTGGGTGTACTGGATCGGCGTGTTCACCGAGGTGTAGACCTGGCTGCGCTCGTAGCCGATACCGAAGAACACCGTATCGACTTCCGAGAACGGCACGCCGAACTTGAAGCCACCGCCCATCGACACGATCTTGTAGTCCTGGTCGCCGGTGTAGTACAGCGGCCGCGACGTACGATAGTAAACATCGGTCGAGCGGCTGATGCCGTCGACCGTGAAGTACGGATCGTACTGCGTCAGCGAGATGGTGCGGAAGGACTTCGCGGTGTTGACGTCCAGGCCCAGGCTGGTACCCGAACCGAACACGTTGTCCTGGCGCAGGCCGGCCTGCAGCACCAGCTTGTCCGTGGAGGAGAAGCCCAGGCCCAGGCTGATCTGCCCGGTCGGCTTCTCGGTCACGTTGACGTTCACATCGACCTGGTCGGGCGCGCCGGGCACGTCCTCGGTCGTGATGTTGGTATCGGTGAAGTAGCCGGTACGGTTGATACGCGCCTGCGACTGGGTCAGCTTTTCGCTGTCGAACCACGAGCTTTCCATCTGGCGCATTTCGCGCCGCACCACTTCATCGCGGGTCTTGCTGTTGCCCACCACGTTGACGCGGCGCACATAGACGCGACGGCCCGGATCGACCATCAGGGTCAGCGCGACCTCGCGCTTTTCCTTGTCGATCTGCGGCTGCGGATTGATGGTGGTGAACGCATAGCCGTAGGTGCCCAGCAGATCGGTAATGGCCTTGGTGCTCTGGGTCAGCTTCTCGGATGAAAAGACCTCGCCCTTCTGCAGCTTGAGCAGCTTTTCCATCTCGGCCTGCTTGCCGAGCAGTTCGCCTGCCAGGCGGATGTCCGACACCTTGTACTGGTCGCCTTCCTTGATGTTCAGCGTCAGGAAGATGTCCTTCTTGTCCGGCGTGATCGACACCTGGGTCGATTCGATGGCGAACTCGAGGTAGCCGCGGTTCAGGTAATACGAACGCAGCGATTCCAGGTCGGCAGTGAGCTTCTGCTTGGAATACAGGTCGTTCTTGGTGTACCAGGACAGCCAGTTCGGGGTCGACAGCTGCATTTCATCGCGCAGCGTGCTTTCCTTGAAGGCCTTGTTGCCGACGATATTGATCTGGCGGATCTTGGCCACCGGGCCTTCGTCGACATTGAACACCACCGACACGCGATTGCGGTCGACCGGGGTGATCGTGGTCTGAACGTCGGCGGCATAGTAGCCGCGCGCCACGTACTGGCGCTTGAGTTCCTGCTCTGCCTTGTCGATCAGGGCCTTGTCGTAATACCGGGCTTCGGCCACGCCCACCGCGCGCAACGAGCGGCGCAGGGTGTCCTTGTCGAACTCCTTGATGCCGACGAATTCGAGCTGGGAAATGGCGGGACGCTCTTCCACCTGGACCACCAGCACGCCGTCCTCGGAACGGATCTGGACGTCCTTGAAGAACCCGGTGTTATACAGGGCACGAATGGCGTCCGCGCCCTTGTCGTCGCTGAAGGTCTCGCCGACCTTGACCGGCAGGTAGCCGAACACCGTACCCGGCTCGACCCGCTGCAGGCCCTCGACACGAATGTCCTTGACGACGAATGGCTCCGCGGCCCAACTCACTGGGGTCCAGGCCGCGATGATGGCACTCGCCAGCACGCCCAGCGAGATGCGCTTATGTCTGATCAATCTTGATCCCCTCTTTGATTCCATGCAGGATTGGGCTCCGATGCTTCACGGGGCTGCGCCTTGGCTCAGCATCCGGCGCGTGGTGCCAGTGACACCGACACGCCGCTGCCGGCAACCTACGTCTAGCCGCGCGCAAGAAACAGCCGGCTGACGTCGTTGAACAAGGCGAGCGAAGTCAGGAGCAAGACGCAGGCGATGCCGACCTTCTGCAGCACAGCCTGCCAATGGTCTGGTACGGGCCTGCCAGTCAAAAATTCAACGCAATAATACAGCAAATGACCCCCATCCAATACCGGAATAGGTAACAAATTCAATACACCGAGGCTAACACTGACCAACGCCAGGAAGCCGACAAAGGGCTGCCATCCGAGGTGGGCGGCACGCCCGGCGTAGTCCGCCACGGTCAGCGGCCCGCTCAGGTTTTGCAGCGACGCCTGCCCCACCAGCATCTTGCCAAGCAGCTTGAGCGAGAGCGCGCTGGTGCTCCACACCTGCCCGATGGAGCGCGTCAGCGCTTCGACCGGCTGGTAGCGCACGGTCTCCATCTCGACCGCCTGGCTCAGCGCGGCACCCAGCTTGCCGGTGCCAGCCGCGGGTGCGCTGGCACCCTCGGCGGCGGGCACCGTGTCGAGTTTCACCGGCACGTCCAGGCGTCGCCCGTCGCGCTCGATGCCGAGCGTGACCTCCGCGCCGGGCCGCGCCCTGACGCCACGGATCAGTTCGCCGGCCTGGGTAAGCGCTTGTCCTTGCCAGGCCACGACGCGGTCGCCCTGGCGCAGGCCGGCGCGTTGCGCGGCGGAATCCGGCAGGACCTCGGTAATGGTGACCGGACCGCCCTTGAGGGCCAGCCCCAGCGTGGCAAGCGGATCCTGCTCCGGGTTGCCGCCAGTATTCGGCAAGCGCGGCAGTTTCACATCGCGCTCAGCGCCGTCGGCCGCGCGCACGTGCAGCACCGCGCTGGCGTCGCCGAATCCCTGCGCGAATATGGCCATGCGCAGGTCATTCCAGGAACGCACCTGCTCGGTCTCGCCGTTGGCCTGCAACGCGAGGACGCGATCGCCCTCCCGCAAGCCCGCCTCTGCCGCGGGCGTGCCTGCGGACGGCGCCGCGACGATGGGAGCCGCCTCTCGCATGCCGCCGGCAAACAGTACGAAATACAGCACCACCGCCAGGGCAAAATTGGCCAGCGGCCCGGCCGCGACAATCGCGAAACGCTTGCCGACCGGCTGCCGGTTGAACGCGCGCGGCAAATCCGCCGGATCAATGGGCGCGTCATGCTCTGGATCGCTCTCGCGCTCGTCGAGCATCTTGACATAGCCCCCGAGCGGAATCGCGGCGATGGTCCATTCGGTGCGATCGCGCCCCTTGGACACCCAGCGCAGCAGCGGCCGGCCGAAGCCGATCGAGAAACGCAACACCTTGACTCCGCACAGGCGTGCGGCCAGGTAGTGCCCCATCTCATGGAAATAGATCAGGATGCACAGGGCAGCGACGAAAGCGATTACGGTTTGCATGGCTGGCAGCTTGTCGTCAGGGGCTTACCGCCCCGATGGCACAAAGGACACACCGGGCGTCAGGCCCGGCAACCGGCGGTCCGGCATTTGCCGGAACACCGCTATTGTCGCCGATCCCGGCATCGCCCCCCGCCGGTTTCAGCACGAGCCGGCGCTATCCAGCAAGGCGCCGGCGCGGCGGCGCGCCTCGCGGTCGGCGTCCAGCACGCCCTCCAGGGTGTCGGCGCTGCCTTGCGTGGCCTGCCCGAGCACATCGCCCACAATGCGCGCGATGTCGGTGAACCGTATCCGACCTTGCAGGAACGCATCGACCGCGACCTCGTTGGCCGCGTTCAGGATCACCGGTGCGACCCCGCCCGCGCGCAGGGCGTCGAACGCCAGGCCGAGGCAGGGAAAGCGCACGAGGTCCGGGGTTTCGAAGGTGAGCGCGCCGGCGCGGGTGAGATCCAGCGGAGAAACGCCGGCGCGCATGCGCTCGGGATACGCCAGCCCGTAGGCGATCGGCGTGCGCATATCGGGGTTGCCGAGCTGGGCCAGCACCGAACCGTCGGCGTAGGACACCATGGAATGCACGATGCTCTGCGGATGGATCAGGACTTCGATGCGCTCGGCGGGCGCGGCGAACAGCCAGTGCGCCTCGATCACCTCCAGCCCCTTGTTCATCATGGTGGCGGAGTCCACCGAGATCTTGCGGCCCATCACCCAGTTAGGGTGGGCGCAGGCCTCGTCGGGCGAGATATCGCGCAGCGTGGCCGGGTCGCGGGTCCTGAAAGGCCCGCCGGATGCGGTCAGCACGATCTTGGACACACCCGCGCGGAAACGTGGATCGTCGGCCGGCAGGCATTGGAAGATGGCATTGTGCTCGCTGTCGATCGGCAGCAGCGTGGCACCATGCTCGCGTACGGCATCCATGAAGAGCCGGCCCGACATCACCAGCGCTTCCTTGTTGGCCAGCAGCACGCGCTTGCCGGCCCGCGCCGCGGCGAGCGTGGGGCGCAGCCCGGCAGCGCCGACGATGGCGGCCATCACCGAATCGACCGCCGGATCCGCCGCGACCGCTTCCAGCGCCGCCTCGCCGTAGCCAACCTCGGTCTTGACGCCATCGGCCCGCAGCAGCGCTTCCAGCTCGCCAGCGGCCTGCGCGGTGCCCACCACGGCATGGGCCGGGCGGAACTCGCGGCACAGGGCGGCCAGCTTGTCGACCTGCCGGTGCGCCGTCAGCGCATGCACGGCATAGCGTTCGGGGTGGCGCTTGACCACATCAAGCGTGCTGTCCCCGATCGAGCCAGTGGCACCCAGTACGGTAATACGACGCATATCAGATCAACTCAAAGATAAATGGCCAGCAACGCGGCCAGCGGGAATACGGGCAGCAGCGCGTCGATGCGATCGAGCACGCCGCCATGGCCTGGCAACAGCCTGCTGCTGTCCTTCATGCCGACCTGCCGCTTGAGCAGCGACTCGAACAGGTCGCCGACCACGCTGGCGATCACCAGCAGTGTCGAGAGCAGCGTCACGGCGGCCAGGCCGCTATGACCGGCCATGCGCGAAAACCAGGTCGGCGCAAAAGCCTGGGTAGCGGCCAGCGACAGGGCAATCGCCAGGACCAGCGCCCAGCCGCCGAAGGCACCTTCCCAGGACTTGCCCGGGCTGATGGCGGGTGCGAGTTTGCGCTTTCCGATGGCCTTGCCGACGAAATAGGCGCCGATATCGGCCGCCCAGACCAGCACTGCCACCGACAGCAGCACCCCGATGCCCAGCTCGCGCAGGATCAGGGTGGCCTGGCCGAAGGCGGGCAGCATGAACAAACCGAGAATGGCGCCCAGCAGCGTAAAGGCCGGTGTGGCACGACGCACGCCCCGTGCCAGCAAGACCACCGCCACACCCCAGCAAGCCACGCCGATCTGCAGCAGGAGCGTCAGCGCCTGCCGGCCAGCGGCATCATGCCAGCCAATCAGCGCCACCAGGCAGGCCAGGGCATAGACATAGGGCCAGGGGCCGCGCAGCCCGATCAGCCTGCCGAACTCCCAGCCCGCCAGGACGACAATCACCGCCACCAGGCCGGCCAGCGCCGACGGCGGCGCCAGGAAGAGGATCGGCAGGATCAGCAGCAACAAGCATACGGCGGTGATGACACGGGTAAGGAGCATGCGCTGCGGAGTTCCGGTGAAAAAAGAAAACGATCAGGCGGTGCCGGAAAGGCCGGAGGGCGCCACCACTTGCGCGCTGGTACGGCCGAAACGGCGCTCGCGCTGCCGGTACGAGGCAAACGCCTTGTCGAGCTCGGCCGCACCGAAATCCGGCCAGAACACATCGGTGAAATAAAGTTCGGAGTATGCCAGTTGCCACAGTAGGAAATTGCTGATGCGCTGTTCGCCGCCGGTACGGATGAACAAGTCCGGCTCGGGCGCATAGGCCATGGCCAAGTGCGGGGCGAGTACGGCTTCATCGACTGCCTCCGGCTCGAGCATGGGCGAGCGCGCCAGCATCTTGCGCATCGCCTGCAGCAAGTCCCAGCGGCCGCCATAATTGGCGGCGATGGTCACTGTCAGCCCGGTGTTGCCGGCCGTGCGGGCCTCGGCATCGGCGATCAGCTGCTGGATGCGCGGGCTGAAGCGGCTCAGGTCGCCAACCACCCTCACCCGGATGTTGTTGGCGTGCATCTTGACCACCTCGCGGCGCAGCGCGGTCATGAACAGCCGCATCAGGAACGAGACTTCGTCGGCCGGGCGGCGCCAGTTCTCGGAACTGAACGCGAACAGGGTCAGGTACTGCACGCCACGCGCCGCGCAAGCCTCCACCACCGCCCGGACTGCATCCAGGCCACGGCTGTGGCCGGCAACGCGCGGCAGATGCCGCTGGGTCGCCCAACGGCCGTTGCCATCCATGATGATGGCAACGTGACGGGGCACATAGGTGGATTCGGGGACGCTAAGCGTGGAACTGATGTGATGCATGATTGGAAACGGTAGCGGACACAGCGGCGGCTTGCAAGCCGCCGCACTTTGCGTCACACCGTCATGATCTCCTTGTCCTTCTCGGCAACCATCCTGTCGATTTCGGCAACGAACTTGTCGGTCAGCTTCTGGACGTCGTCCTGGCCGCGGCGCTCGTCATCCTCGGAAATCGACTTGTCCTTGACCAGCTTCTTGAACTGCTCGTTGGCATCGCGGCGCAGGTTGCGCACGGCGACCTTGGCACCCTCGGCCTCGCCCTTGACGACCTTGGCGAGTTCCTTGCGGCGCTCTTCGGTCAGCATGGGCATCGGCACGCGAATGGTTTCGCCCATGGTGGCCGGGTTCAGGCCGAGATCGGCATCGCGGATAGCCTTCTCGATGGCGCCGACCATCTTCTTTTCCCACGGCTGCACGCTGATGGTGCGGGAATCGGCCAGGCCGACGTTGGCCACCTGGCTGATCGGCACCGGCGAACCGTAATAATCCACCTGGACATGGTCAAGCAGACCCGTATGGGCACGACCAGTGCGAATCTTGGCCAGGTCGGCCTTGAACGCTTCAATGGTCTTCACCATCTTCTGCTCGGCGCTCTTCTTGATGTCGGCGACGCTCATCTTTACCTCCAAAACGGGTAATCATGACCCCGGATACCGGGATCGAAAATGAATCATTCTACTCTTTGCCGGACCGCATGCCACTCCTGGCGGCCACGCACCGGCGGCTGGCCAGCGATCAGACGTGCACCAGCGTACCCTCATCCTCGCCAAGAATCACGCGCTTGAGCGCACCCGGCTTCACAATCGAGAACACCTTGATCGGCAGCTTCTGGTCGCGGCAAAGGGCAAATGCCGTGGCATCCATCACCTGCAGGTTGCGCGAGATGGCCTCGTCGAAGGAAATGGTCGTGTAGCGCGTGGCGCTGGGGTCTTTCTTGGGGTCGGCCGTATAAACGCCGTCCACCTTGGTTGCCTTGAGCACGATCTCCGCGCCGATTTCCGCGCCGCGCAGGGCTGCCGCGGTGTCGGTCGTGAAAAAGGGATTGCCGGTGCCGGCGGCGAAGATCACCACCTTGCCCTCTTCCAGCTGGCGGATGGCGCGCGGGCGGATGTAAGGCTCGACCACCTGGTCCATGCGCAGGGCCGATTGCACGCGGCCCACGATGTCGGCGTGGCGCATCGCGTCCTGCAGCGCCAGCGCATTCATCATGGTGGCCAGCATGCCCATGTAGTCGGCCGTGGCGCGGTCCATGCCCGCCGCCCCGCCGGCCACGCCGCGGAAGATATTGCCGCCGCCAATCACCACCGCGACCTGGACGCCGAGCCTGACGATCTCGGCAATATCATTGACCATGGCCTCGATAGTGGCGCGGTTGATGCCGAAGGCATCATCGCCCATCAGGGCCTCGCCGGACAATTTCAGTAGGACGCGCTTATAGGCTGGCATATTGATCCCCGGAGCTGGTTCGGCTCGCACGAGCGAGCCGGAAATTTGAATGCGTGCGGCACGGATCGGCGTGCCGCCGCTGTAAAAGCCGGTTTTCGGGGTGGCCTGCTCCTGCACGGCAAACGCACGGCAAGTCAGACGACCGCGGAAACGGGCTACGGCGCCCGCGCCGCACGGGTAAGCGTGGCGCGGTCATTTGTGCCGAGGGGCACCTCGCGGTGCCCCTCGGCATTATACGGCGGCCGCCGGGGCACCCTGCCGGGTACCCGCCTGGCCGCCAGGACTTCAGGCCTTCTGGGCGGCTGCCACCTGGGCGGCCACTTCGGCGGCGAAGTCGTCCTGCTTCTTCTCGATGCCTTCGCCGACCACGTACAGGGTGAAGCCCTTGACCGTGGTGTTGACGGACTTGAGCATCTGCTCGACGGTCTGCTTGTCGTTCTTCACGAAGGCCTGGTTGAACAGCGACACTTCCTTCAGGTACTTCTGCACCGAACCGTCGACCATCTTGGCGACGATTTCAGCCGGCTTGCCCGATTCGGCGGCCTTCTGCTCGGCGATGCTGCGCTCCTTGGCGATCAGCTCGGCGGGCACGTCGGCGGACGACAGAGACACCGGCTTCATCGCGGCAACGTGCATGGCCACGTCCTTGGCAGCGGTTTCGTCGCCTTCGAACTCGACCATCACGCCGATGCGGGTGCCGTGCAGGTAGGCGGCCAGCTTGCCGCCGTTTGCGTAGCGCACGAAGCGGCGGATCGCCAGGTTTTCGCCGATCTTGCCGATCAGGGCGGTACGGGTGGCTTCAACGGAAACACCGTCGATTTCCAGCGCCGACAGCGCGGCCACGTCGGCCGGGTTCTGCTTGGCGACCAGTTCGGCGACCTTGGCCGAGAACGCCAGGAAGTCGTCGTTCTTCGACACGAAGTCGGTTTCGCAGTTCAGTTCCACCAGCGCACCGGTGTTGCCGTCGATGTACGACACGACCACGCCTTCGGCGGTGACGCGCGAAGCGGCCTTGCTGGCCTTGTTGCCCAGCTTGACGCGCAGCAGCTCTTCAGCTTTTTCCAGGTTGCCGTCGGCCTCGGTCAGGGCCTTCTTGCATTCCATCATCGGCGCGTCGGTCTTTGCGCGCAGTTCTGCCACCATGCTTGCGGTAATTGCCGCCATTTGTCACTCCTTGAATGGTTCGCCCCGRCCTGCCCGCAATCGATCTGGCGGGCCCGGGACCGGGGGTATGTTCAACTTCACCCGCGCCAGATGATGCCTGCGGCGGATGACAACAATTCGAAAAAAGGGGGCGTAAGATTCGCCCCCTTGATTGCCGGAAAGCCCCGGCTGCGCGCAGCGCACCGGCCCAGGGGCCGGTCGGCTAGCGGTGATGGTCAGCTTGCTGTGCGCGCGGTACGGGGTCCTTTCGGCAGCAAGCGCTTAGGCTTCTTCGACTTCGACGAAATCGTCGCCGCCGCGAGCGGCTTCAACCACGTCCTGCACGGCGTTTGCACGGCCTTCCAGGATCGCGTCGGCCACGCCGCGCACGTACAGGGCAACTGCCTTGCTCGAGTCGTCGTTACCGGGGATCACATAGTCGATGCCTTCCGGCGAGTGGTTGGTATCGACCACGCCGATCACGGGCACGCCCAGCTTCTTGGCTTCGGTCACGGCAATCTTGTGGTAGCCGACGTCGACCACGAAGATAGCGTCAGGCACGCCGTTCATGTCCTTGATGCCGCCGATGGACTTTTGCAGCTTGTCCATTTCGCGCTCGAACATCAGCGCTTCCTTCTTGCTCATGGTTTCCAGCGCGCCGGCTTCCTTGGCGGCTTCCATGTCCTTCAGGCGCTTGATCGAGATCTTGACGGTCTTGAAGTTGGTCATCATGCCGCCGAGCCAGCGGGCGTCGACGTAAGGCATGCCTGCGCGGCCTGCTTCTTCAGCCAGGATTTCGCGCGATTGACGCTTGGTGYCCACGAACAGCACGGTGCCGCGGTTTGCTGCCAGTTGACGCACGTACTTCAGCGCGTCCTGGAACATCGGCAACGTCTTTTCGAGGTTGATAATATGGATCTTGTTGCGATGGCCGAAGATGTACGGAGCCATCTTGGGGTTCCAGAAGCGGGTTTGGTGGCCGAAGTGGCAACCGGCTTCCAGCATTTCGCGCATGGTAACGGACATGAAAATCTCCAAAAGGGTTAGGTCTGAAGGCCGCCCCGACATTCCTGAAAAGGAACACCCCGGATGGACGGACTCGCAATTTCAAACTTCAAACAATTCACAAGCGCCGGGCGCCTGCAAACAAAGCGAACACGCAACAACAAGTAACGTGCCCGGCCTAGCAACCACCAGCCACGCCACCGCATGCATCGCCGGGTGACGAAAAGCCGAAAGAAAGCCAGCCCAAGATTGTAGCAACAAAACAGGACTTCGCTCAAGAGGCTAACTATGATGGGGAAGGTGGGCAGCCGTCGGAAAGCCCCGGGGCGCCTCGCGCGCCTCCCCGCGCTTGCGCCGCCCGCCCGGACCGCGCCCGCATCCGGCGCAGCCCGTTTTCGGCTGCGGTCGATGCCCGATGGTGCGATAATCCCACTTTCAGATTCGAATTAAGGCGCAGCCAGTGGCTTCGCCGCCACTTTTGCGAGTAGCATGAGCATCCATATCAAGAACGCCGACGACATCGCCCAAATGCGGGTAGCCTGCCGGCTGGCCTCCGAGGTCCTCGACTACATCACGCCCTTCGTCAAGCCGGGCGTCACCACCGGCGAACTCGACCGGCTGTGCCACGCCTATATGCGCGATGTGCAGGGCACGGTGCCGGCGCCGCTGAATTATGCGCCCCCGGGCTACCCCCCCTTCCCTGGCGCCATCTGCACCTCGGTCAACGACGTGATCTGCCACGGCATCCCGGGCGAGCGCGTGCTGAAGTCCGGCGACGCGGTCAATCTCGATATCACCGTGATCACCAAGGAAGGCTACTACGGCGACACCAGCCGCATGTTCATCGCCGGCGAGGGCTCGATCCTGGCCAAGCGCCTGGCCCAGATCACGTTCGAGTGCATGTGGAAAGGCATCGCCCAGGTGCGCCCCGGTGCCCGCCTCGGCGACATCGGCCATGTGATCCAGGTCCATGCGGAAGCCGCCGGCTATACCGTGGTGCGCGAATACTGCGGCCACGGCATCGGCAAGAACTTCCACGAAGACCCGCAGATCCTGCATTACGGCCGCCCGGGCACCGGCATGGAGATCCAGGCCGGCATGATCTTCACGATCGAGCCGATGGTCAACGCCGGCAAGCGCGACATCCGCACCATGCCAGACCACTGGACCGTCAAGACCCGCGACCGCAGCCTGTCGGCGCAATGGGAGCACACCATCCTGGTGACCGAGACCGGCTATGACGTGCTGACGGTCTCCGAGGGTACGCAGGCGCCACCCGCCTTCATTACGGATTCTGTCGCAGCCTGACGCTACGGGCGCCAAAGTTGGCGCCCTTCTTATTTCAGCCGTCCCTTCGATGCACTCAGCCCCAGCCATGGACGCCACGCCGGAACTCATCCTCGCCACCCGTGTTCGCGATCAGCTCAAAGCCGACAAGCAAGCCGTGTTCGAGGATTTCAACGCGCACGGCCACGTCGGCCAGCTGCTGACGCGCCTGCGGCGCGCGGTGGACAACGCGCTGACCGAAGCCTGGCGCGGACTGGGCCTGCCGGCGCATAGCGCGCTGGTGGCCGTGGGGGGCTACGGGCGCGGCGAACTGTTCCCGTATTCCGACGTGGACGTGCTGCTGCTGCTGCCGTCGGAACCCGACCAGGACACCACCGAACGGCTGGAGAAGTTCATCGGCCTGTGCTGGGATCTCGGGCTCGAAATCGGCTCCGCCGTGCGTACCGTGGACGACTGCATCCGCGAATCGCGCCAGGACGTGACCATCCAGACGTCCCTGCTCGAAGCGCGCCTGCTGACGGGCAACCGCGCGCTCTTCACCGAGCTGCAGACGCGCTACCAGGCCGACCTGGACCCGCGCGCCTTCTTCCAGGCCAAGCTGCTGGAAATGCGCCAGCGCCATGCCAAATATCAGGACACGCCCTACTCGCTCGAACCCAACAGCAAGGAAAGCCCCGGCGGCCTGCGCGACCTGCAGGTCATCCTGTGGATGACCAAGGCGGCGGGCCTGGGGGATAGCTGGAAAGAACTGTTCGAGCGCGACCTGCTGAGCGAACGCGAAGCGCAGGAACTGGCGCGCAACGAGCGACTGCTCAAGACCATCCGCGCGCGCCTGCACCTGGTCGCCGGACGCCGCCAGGACGTATTGGTGTTCGACCTGCAGACCGCGCTGGCCGAGGCCTTCGGCTACCGCCAGAACAACAACAAGCGCGCCAGCGAGCAGCTGATGCGCCGTTACTACTGGGCGGCCAAGGCGGTCACGCAGCTCAATATCGTGCTGCTGCTCAATATCGAGGCCATGCTGTTCCCCAGCGAATCCAAGGTGACGCGCGTCATCAACGAGCGCTTCGTGGAACGCCAGGGCATGCTGGAGATCACCAGCGACGATCTCTACGAGCGCGAACCCCACGCCATCCTGGAAACCTTCCTGGTGTACGAGCGCACACCCGGCGTCAAGGGCCTGTCGCCCCGCACGCTGCGCGGCCTGTACAACGCCCGCACGGTGATGGATGCCGGCTGGCGCAACGATCCGGAAAACCGCCGCCTGTTCCTTGCCATCGTGCAGGAGCCGCAGGGCATCACCCACGCGCTGCGGCTGATGAACCAGACCAGCGTGCTGGGCCGCTACCTGATCAACTTCCGCCGCATCGTCGGGCAGATGCAGCACGACCTGTTCCACGTCTATACGGTGGACCAGCACATCCTGATGGTGGTGCGCAACATGCGCCGCTTCGCCATTGTCGAGCACACCCACGAGTTCCCCTTCTGCAGCCAGTTGATGGCAACCTTCGACCGTCCCTGGGTGCTGTGGGTGGCTGCGCTGTTCCACGATATCGCCAAAGGCCGCGGCGGCGACCACTCCAAGCTCGGCACCGCCGATGCGCGGCGCTTTTGCAAGCAGCACGGCATCGGCCGCGAGGATACCGACCTGATCGCCTGGCTGGTCGAGCATCACCTGACCATGAGCCATGTGGCGCAGAAGCAGGACCTGACCGATGCCGACGTGATCCATGCGTTCGCGCGGGTGGTCGGCACCGAGCGCAACCTGACCGCGCTCTACCTGCTGACCGTGGCCGATATCCGCGGCACCAGCCCCAAGGTGTGGAACGCGTGGAAAGGCAAACTGCTGGAAGACCTCTACCGCATCACGCTGCGCGTGCTGGGCGGCGCCCGCGTCGATCCGCATTCGCTGTGGGCGCAGCGCAGGGACGACACGATCGCCCAGCTACGGCTCAAGGCGTTTGACCCGGAACTGGGCAAGCCGYTGTGGGCCCAGCTCGACGTSGCCTTTTTCCTGCGCCACGATGCGCGCGACATCGCCTGGCTCACGCGCCACCTGTACAACAAGGTGGACAGCCCAACGCCGGTGGTCAAGGCGCGCCTGTCGCCCGCCGGCGAAGGCCTGCAGGTAGCGGTCTACGTCAAGGACCAGCCCGACGTATTCGCCCGCATCTGCGGCTATTTCGAACGCAAGAGCTTCTCCATCCAGGAAGCCAAGATCCACACCACCCGGCACGGCTACGCGCTCGATACCTTCCAGGTAACCGATCCGGGCATCAGCAGCGATGCGAGCGGCAATTACCGCGACATCATTGCGCTGGTAGAGCACGAACTGGCCGAGCGCCTGCAGCAGCAGGCTGCCCTGCCGGAACCCACCCAGGGACGGCTGTCGCGCCAGTCGCGCAGCTTCCCGATCAAGCCGCGTGTCGACCTGCGTGCCGACGAGCGCGGCCAGTATTACCTGCTGTCGCTCTCGGCCAACGACCGCACCGGTCTTTTGTACGCCATCTCGCGCGTATTGGCCAAACATCGCATCTCGGTGCATACCGCCCGCATCAACACGCTCGGTGAGCGGGTGGAAGACGTTTTCCTGGTCGACGGCAGCCGCCTCGCCTCGGATAACAAACTGCAGTTACAGCTCGAACAGGACCTGCTGGCGGCGCTGGCCATCTAGGCCGGACGCCCCACATAGAAGATATGACCGATAGCAATTCGCCCAAGCGCAAGACGCTGGGCATCAAGGCCGCCTCCGAAGGCAACGCCCGCAAACCCGGCGCCACCCGGCCGGTGCGCGTGTCAGACCTGAACCGCGGTCGCGTACGCGCCGTGGTCGACGGCATCAAGCAGGCACAGGAGCGCGCCGGCGGCGGCGAGCGCTCGCGCAAGAAGGCGGAAGACGGTGCCCAGCGCCCGCCACGTGGCCCGCGCACCGGTGAAGGCCAGGACCGTCCCCGCCGCTTTGCCGGCGAAGGCGACGACCGTCCGCGCCGTTTCGGTTCAGGCGAAGGGCAGGATCGTCCGCGGCGCTTTGCTGGCGAAGGCCAGGACCGCCCGCGCCGTTTCCCCCCCGGTGAAGGCCAGGATCGTCCCCGCCGCTTTGCTGGCGAAGGCCAGGATCGCCCGCGCCGTTTCGACTCAGGTGAGGGTCAGGACCGCCCGCGCCGTTTCACCCCCGGTGAAGGCCAGGATCGCCCCCGCCGTTTCGGCCCYGGCGAAGGTCAGGATCGTCCCCGCCGCTTTGCTGGCGAAGGYAATGATCGCCCGCGCAATTTCGGTCCCGGTGAAGGCCAGGACCGCCCGCGCCGTTTCACCCCCGGTGAAGGCCAGGATCGCCCCCGCCGTTTCGGCCCTGGCGAAGGTCAGGATCGTCCCCGCCGCTTTGCTGGCGAARGTAATGATCGCCCGCGCCGTTTCGACTCCGGTGAAGGCCAGGATCGTCCGCGCCGTTTCGCCCCCGGCGAAGGCCAGGATCGCCCCCGCCGCTTCACCCCTGGAGAAGGTCAGGATCGTCCGCGCCGCTTCACCCCCGGCGAAGGTCAGGATCGTCTGCGCCGTTTCGCCCCCGGTGAAAGCCAGGATCGCCCGCGCCGCTTTGCCGGCGAAGGCAATGATCGCCCGCGCAACTTCGCCCCCGGCGAAGGACAAAGCCGTCCGCGCCGCGCGCACGATGCCGGCCAGGGCACGGGCGCGGAGCGCGCCGCGCCCGCGCGGCATGCGCCCCAGCCCAGCTCCGATGGCCTGGTACGCCTGTCCAAGCGGATGTCGGAACTCGGCCTGTGCTCGCGCCGCGAAGCCGACGAATGGATTCCGCGCGGCTGGGTGCTGGTCGACGGCCAGCCCGTCACTGAACTCGGCTCGCGCATCAGCCCGGACGCCAACATCGAGATCCACCAGGCTGCCCGCTCCGAGCAGGGCGAACGCGTGACCGTGTTGCTGCACAAGCCCGTCGGCTACGTGTCGGGCCAGGCCGAGGACGGCTATGAGCCGGCCGCGGTGCTGTTCGCGCCGGAGAACCAGTGGGAACTCGACCCCACCCGCAAGCGCTTCGCCCCGTGGCAGCGCAAGAGCCTGGCCCCCGCCGGCCGGCTCGACATCGACTCCACCGGCCTGCTGGTGCTGACCCAGGACGGCCGCGTTGCGCGCCACCTGATCGGTGAAGACTCGACGGTGGAGAAGGAATACCTGGTGCGGGTGAGCTGGGATTCGCCCGAAGGCCTGGTCGAGCGCGATATCTCGAAAGTCTTCCCCGCGGAGCTGATCGAGAAGCTGCGCCACGGCCTGTCCCTGGACGGCGAGGCGCTCAAGCCGGCCAAGGTCAGCTGGCAGAACGAGGAGCAATTGCGCTTCGTGCTGCGCGAGGGCAAGAAGCGGCAGATCCGCCGCATGTGCGAACAGGTCGGCCTGCGGGTCGTGGGCCTGAAGCGCGTGCGCATGGGCCGCATCGTGCTGGGCGACCTGCCGGTCGGCCAGTGGCGCTTCCTCGGCGCGTTCGAGAAGTTCTGAGCGCCTTGCCCTGAACGCTGGCGGCCAGGTGGCCGCCAGCGTTCACACTGATCGGCGCGTGCCAGCGCCCTGCCCCACTCCCGTCACCTCATAGCTGCGGCGCCCGGCAAGCCGCGCCATCGGCATTGGCCGTCTCCGCCAGCCCGAATACCGCTTTCGCCCCGCATTGCGAGCCAAGCATGCGCCCCTGGTTATGGCCGACGCCGACCACCTCGAAGGCCTGGTGGCGGACCGGCGGGCGCTGGCTGCCCAACGGGGCGGCAAGATAGCGCTCGTAGCGCAGGTAGCCGCGCGCCCGCTCCAGCCTGGTCGGGCCTTCGGCTTCGGCGCCGCAGGCCTTGTCGAGCACGCGGTGGTTGGGGTCGTTGTCTTCCGTCCCCACCAGATAGGTCACCTGGCGCTGCAGATAGCGGCGGAACAGCGCGTCGCCCGTCGCGCCGCGCGCATACGGCACCATGTCGCGCATGCCGTACCGGTATTTGTCGTAGTCCGCGCAAATGGCCGTGTCATAGCGTGCGAAGCCCTTGCCGCTCGGGCGCTCCGGCGTGAAATAGAGATACGACGAAGGATTCGCCACCACGTAGCGCAGGTCGATACCGCCCGCGCGAATGCGCTCGTCGACATTGTTCAGTACCGCATAGCGGTGCACCAGTTGCGCGCCGCCCGAATGGCCGGCAATCGTTACGCGGGTCACGGCCGGGAAGCGGCGCTTGTCGGTCACCATGCCGACGAGATCGTCCAGCACCTGCAGCGAGCTGGTCGAGTACGGTGGGTTGAGGGCATCCTCGCCGCCCATCCAGCCCTGCACGCTCCACACCGGCATATGGTCGAAGACCTTGCCCTTGGCCACGTCCGGCGTGCCGGGGAAATTGGGCGCCAGCAGCAGCACCTCGTCGGGATTGCGGCCGGTTTGCCTGAGCAAGTCCGCGCCGGCGGCGAAGTAGTCGTCGCCGTTACGCTGCAGCCCGTGCTGAACAAAGATCACCTCGCGGATGCCGCTCAGATCACCGTCCAGCGGATGGTTGGCATAGACCGGGAAATCGTAGGTCTGCGCGCCCGTGCCAAGCTTTACGCGCTGCCAGTGGGAGGCCGCCGCCTGTGGCGCCGCGGCGGTTGCCGGCCTGGCCTGCGCGGCACCGTTGTCCACGCCGGTCGCCGCGCAGCCGAACTGCGCGGCGACCGCGAGCGCAAGCAGCGCGATCGGCGCGTAACGCCCACGGCGCAATGTCCTCATGTCCCGTCTCCTGATACCGAAGCGGCACAACGCCTGGCCGCCGCTCCATTCTCGTTGGTGAAGTCGCACCGCGCCAGGAAGCGCGGCGACGGGAAGGCCCCCGCCGCGCCGGGCGAAGCGATCAGTCGTCGCTATTGGGAGGCAACTCGGGGAACAGTACCTCGGTAAAGCCGAATCGCGTGAAATCCCGCACTCGCATGGGATAAAGGATACCCTGCAGGTGATCGCATTCATGCTGCACCACCCGCGCATGGAAGTCCTCCGCCACCCGCTCGATGCGCGCCCCCATCATGTCGAATCCGGTGTACTTCAGCCGGGTATAGCGAGGCACCACGCCACGCAAGCCCGGTACCGACAGGCAGCCTTCCCAGGCCTCGTCCTGCTCCTCGCCAATCGGCGTCAGCTCGGGATTGATCAGCACGGTCTTGGGCACGGTCGGCGCATCCGGATAGCGCGGATTGCGATCGAAACCGAAGATCACCACCTGGAGGTCCACGCCGATCTGCGGCGCGGCGAGGCCAGCGCCGTTGGCGTGATCCATGGTGTCGAACATATCGTCGATCAGCAGCCGCAACTCCGGCGTATTGAAGCGCGTGACCGGGCGCGCTACCTGCAGCAGGCGTGGGTCGCCCATCTTTAGAATGTCACGGATCATCCTTGATCTCCGGTTTGAATCTCGGCCAGCAAGGCCAGCATGGCGGCCTCGTCAAGCACGGGCACGCCGAGCGCCTCGGCCTTTTCCAGTTTGCTGCCAGCTTCCGCGCCGGCCACCACGTAGTCGGTCTTCTTCGACACCGAACCGGCCACCTTGGCGCCGGCGGCTTCCAGCATTTCCTTGGCGGCCTCGCGCGACAGCGTGGGCAGCGTGCCGGTGAGCACGAAGGTCTTGCCGGCCAGCGGCGCGGGCGCGGCGCGCGCCGCCGGTTCGCTTTCCTGCCAGTGCACGCCGGCCGCGCGCAATTGCTCGATGACTTCCACATTGTGCGGCTCGGCAAGGAAGTTGGCGATCGACTGCGCCACCACCGGGCCTACGTCGTTGACCTCCAGCAAGGCGGCCTCATCGGCGGCCAGCAGGCCATCCAGCTTGCCGAAGTGCTTGGCCAGGTCCTTGGCCGTCGCCTCGCCCACATGGCGGATGCCCAGCGCGAAGATGAAGCGGTTAAGCGTGGTCTCACGCGACACTTCGATGGCCGCCACCAGGTTGGTGGCCGACTTGTCGGCCATCCGGTCCAGCGCTGCCAGCTTGGCGACGCCGAGCTTGTACAGGTCGGCGGGCGTATGCACGATGCCCAGGTCGACCAGTTGCTCGACTACCTTATCGCCCAGGCCCTCGATATCCATGGCGCGGCGTTGCGCGAAATGCAGCAGCGCCTGCTTGCGCTGCGCCGCGCAGATCAGCCCGCCGGTGCAGCGCGCGATCACCTCGCCTTCCAGCTTTTCGATATGCGATCCGCACACGGGGCACGTTGTCGGCATGACAAAGGCGCGGGCATCGGCGGGCCGGCGCTCCGGCACCACCGCCACCACTTCCGGAATCACATCGCCGGCGCGCCGCACGATCACGGTATCGCCGATATGGACGTCCTTGCGGCGGATCTCGTCCTCGTTGTGCAGCGTGGCATTGGTCACGGTCACGCCGCCCACGAACACCGGCGCCAGCCGTGCCACCGGCGTGATGGCGCCGGTGCGGCCAACCTGCACTTCAATGTCCTCGACCACCGTGGTCATTTCCTGGGCGGGAAACTTGTGCGCCAGGGCAAAGCGCGGCGCGCGCGACACGAAACCGAGCTGCTCCTGCTCCGCCAGCGCATTAACCTTGTACACCACGCCATCGATGTCGTACGGCAAGCTGCCACGGCGCTCGCCCACGCCACGGTAGAAGTCCAGCAGCCCCTCGGCGCCGCGCACTACCGCGCGTTCCGCGCAGACCGGCATCCCAAGCCCGGCAAACCAGTCGAGCATGGCGCTGTGCGTATCGGGACGCGGCGCGCCCTGCAGTTCGCCCAGCCCGTAGGCGAAGAACGACAGGGGCCGCCTGGCGGTGATGCGCGGGTCCAGCTGGCGCAGGCTGCCGGCAGCGGCATTGCGCGGATTGACGAAGGTCTTTTCGCCCGCCTCGGCCTGCCGCGCGTTGAGCTTGTCGAACTCGCGGCGGTACATGAAGACCTCGCCGCGCACTTCCAGCACCGCCGGCGCCGCCCCGCGCAAACGCAGCGGAATGGCCTTGATGGTGCGGACATTGACGGTTACGTCTTCGCCGGTTTCGCCGTCGCCGCGCGTGGCGGCCTGCACCAGCCGGCCGTCTTCATAGCGCAAGGACATGGCCAGGCCATCGAACTTCAGCTCGCTGGCATATTCCACGGCATCGGCGGTGCCGAACAGGTCGGCCGTGCCCTCCGCCGGCGCGGTCCGCGCCAGCCCCTGCGCGCAACGGCGATCGAATGCCACCACATCTTCGTCTTCGAAGGCGTTGTTGAGCGACAGCATCGGAATGGCGTGGCGCACCGTGTCGAATGCCGACAGCGGCTGTCCGCCCACGCGCTGGGTGGGCGACTCCGGCGTCAGCAAGTCGGGATGGGCCGCCTCGATGTCCTGCAGCTCGCGGAACAGCGCGTCGTATTCCGCATCGGGAACCGACGGCGCGTCGAGCACGTAATACTGATAGTTATGCCGCTCCAGCTCGGCGCGCAGCCAGTCAGCGCGCGCGGCGGGAGAATCGCCGGCAGGTGCGGGGGCTTGCGCCGCCGCACCTTCTCGTTGGGAACTCATGCTGAATGACCGGATCCGATGTCGTACTGCTGTTTCAGAGACTGAACAAACGTAGGGTCACGGGCGAGCCTGCGGGCATGCCGCGCGCCTCGAGCTTGTCGTAGAGCGTTTGCAGCTGGCCGAAGATGGCGACGAAGGACGACTCGCTCAGCGGCCGCATATTGTCGTCGACCAGTTGCGCACCCATGCGCTGCGCCAGGCTGTAGCCATACTCGCACACCGTCTTGAACGGCTTGGTCGCCTGCGCCGCCGACGGCACGTCGAGCAGCAGCGTGATCTGACGGCCAGCCTTGGCCGTCAGATCGTCGCGCAGGAAGTTGGTGTCGCCGAACTGCAGCGTGAACAAGGCACGCTGAACGCCATCGGCGCCGGCCTGGTAGCGGGTAAAGCGGGTGCCGTCGCGCGACAGCACCAGGCCGTCCTGGGTCGCCACAGTCTGCACGTAGGCGGCCGACCACGGCGCGCCGTCGGAGATCACATTGACGCCAAGCTGCACGTCGCAGCTTGCGGCAAACCCATCCAGCTCGCGACCGTTGGCGACCGTCTCGCTCATGTCGGGCAGCTCGGCAGACGCATCGAGCGACTCCGCCAGCGCTTCCACCGCGTTGACGAACTCGGAAAACTCGAGCGCATTGAGCGCCCCACCCCGATTGGCGAGTTGTACCGCTACCTGCAGGTCTTCGTACTGGTGACCGGCGGTGACCGCTTCCCACGCATTGGCCTCGGCGCGCAGGCCCTCGATATGCACCTGTTTGGTCCCCGCGCGGCGCAGGCGGCCGGTGAGCGGCAGGATGCGGTCACCGGAGCTCTTGCGCTCCAGGTGCAGCGGCACGATGCAGTCGATCAGCGGATCAATCACCGCGGGCGTGGGCTGGCCGTCGGGGACGGCGGGCTCGACATAGGCTTCCTTGCGCGGCGCGGCTTCCTGCTGCGCGGTCGCGTGGCCTTCGCCTTCCTCGTGCGCTGCGTGTTCGGCATGCCCCCCGTGTTCGGCGTGCGCCTGCGCCACCGGCTGGCCAGCCGCGGCTTGCACACCTTCGGCGTCCGCTGGCTTGCGCGAGGCGGCATGGCCGGATGCCGGCGCGGCGGCGATGGCGACTTCGTCGGCCACCGCTTCATCGGCATCCGCCGAACTGGCGGCCATGCCGGCCGCCACGGCGGCAGCGTCCAGCGGCGAGCCCGACAGCGTGGGCTCGCGCCGCTCGACGACATGCGCGGCCGGCGGCTCGTGCAGCTTGGCACTGACTTCCGGCGTCACCACCGGGCTGACCACCGGCTCGCGCATCGGCGGCAGGTCGTCCTCGGGCTGCAGCGCGCGCGGGCGGCGCGCCTTGCGGATCTGCCATTGGTTATAAGCCACCACCAGCAGCAGCAGGACAATGCCTGCCACGATAAGGGCAGTCTGGAGCGTCATGCTGCCTCCGCCATCGACATCGCTGCGTCCATATCCACGGCGACGATACGCGAGACGCCTTGCTCCTGCATCGTCACGCCAATCAACTGGTGTGCCATTTCCATTGCGATTTTATTGTGGGAAATGAAAACAAACTGGGTCTTGTCCGACATGCGCGCCACCATATTGGCGTAGCGCTCGGTATTGGCATCGTCCAGCGGCGCGTCCACCTCGTCGAGCAGGCAGAACGGTGCGGGGTTGAGCTGGAACATGGCGAACACCAGCGCAATCGCGGTCAGGGCCTTCTCGCCGCCGGACAGCAGGTGAATCGTCGAGTTCTTCTTGCCTGGCGGCTGCGCCATCACCTGCACGCCCGCGTCGAGGATTTCGTCGCCGGTCATGATGAGCTTGGCCTGGCCGCCGCCGAACAGCGACGGGAACAGCTCGCCGAAGTGGTGGTTGACCTGGTCGAAGGTCCCCTGCAGCATCGCGCGGGTTTCCTGGTCGATCTTGTGGATCGCGTCTTCCAGCGTGGTGATGGCGTCGATCAGGTCGGCCGATTGCGCATCGAGGAAGGTCTTGCGCTCGCGCGCGGCCGCCAGCTCGTCCAGCGCCGCCATGTTCACCGGCCCAAGCGCGTTGATGGCGTTGTTCAGGCGGGTGACTTCGCCTTGCAGGTAGGAAGGCTTGAGGTCCGGGGTCAGCTTCTCGGCCAGCGCGTCCTCGTCCACCTCGGCGGTGGTCAGTTGTTCGCTGAACTGCTCCTGGTTCAGGCGCGCGGCCTGTTCCTTCAACTGGTATTCGGTGATGCGGTCGCGCAGCGGCTGCAGGCTGCGTTCGGCGGCCAGGCGCTGGTCGTCGTACTGGCGCAGCTGCGCTGACAGCGCATCGAGTTCCGTGCGGGCGAGCTGGAGCTTTTCTTCCTTCTCGGCACGGCGCTCCAGCGCATCCTGCAGGCCGGTGTGGGCGGTCTGCTCGTTGATGGTTTCCAGTTCGGCGCGCGCGTCTTCCAGCGACTGGGCAAGGCGCTCCGACTGGTCGCCGGCTGTCTGGATATTGCGGCGCAGCTCTTCGATGCGGTTGGCGAGATTGCGCTCGGCGAACAGGGCTTCCTGCGCCGCGCGCTCGAAATCGCGCAACTGGTGCCGTGCCGAAGACAGCTTGCTGTCCAGCGCCTCGAAGGCCATCTGGTGGTCTTCGTGCGTGGCCTGCATTTCGGCCAGCGCGGCGTCGTGATGCTCGAAGCTGGCTTCGGATTCGGCGCGGATGGCGCGCTGCTCTTCGATCTGCGCGCCGATTTCCGCCAGCTCCTCGCGGATCTGGCCGCTGCGCGCGGCATAGCGCTCCATGGCCTGCGACAGCTTGAGCACGTCCATCTGCAGCGCGTGCACGCGGCGGGTGGCCTGCTCGCTGCCCCCGCGTGCCTCCGTCAGAGCGGCGCTGGCCTGGGTGTAGGCCGCTTCGGCGCGTACCGCCTGGCTCTTGGCCTCATCCGACAGCAGCATCTGGGCGCGCGCCTGCTTCTGCAGGTTCTCGATTTCCTGCTCGCGAGCCAGCATGCCGGCCTGCTCGGAATCGGCAGCGTAGAGGTGGACCGAGCTGCGGCCCACCAGGTGGCCCTCGGCCACGACAAAAGATGCGCCTTCCGGCAGCGTGGCGCGCTGGGCGAGCGCCGAAGCCATGTCGGTGGCGGTATAGACATCGGCCAGCCAGTCTTGCATCACGGCCCGGATGCCGGGCTCGGTGATCTGCACCAGCGCCATCAGCGGGCGCAGGCCGGCAGGGGTTTCCTGCGGGCGTGCGGCCGGCGGCGGCGAGTAGAAGGCCAGCTTGGCGGGCGGCGCGTCGGACAGGAAGGACGTGATCCAGTCCAGGTTGGAGACTTCGAGCGCGGCGAGTTTTTCGCGCAGCACGGATTCCAGCGCGCTTTCCCAGCCCGGCTCGATATGAACCTTCTTCCACAGGCGCGGCAGTTCGGCCAGGCCGTGCTTGGCCAGCCAGGGCTGCACCTTGCCTTCGGTCTGAACGTTTTCCTGGAGCTGCTTCAGCGCGGCCAGGCGGGCTTCCAGCGATGCGATCGCCGCGGCCTCGCTCTGCACACGTTCCTGCGCGCTGCGGCGCCCGGCGTCCAGGCGCGGCACGCTTTCGGCGGAATCGGCCAGGATGGCCTGCGCTTCTTCCAGCACGGCTTCCTGCTCGGCCAGTTCGGCGCGCTGCTCTTCCAGGCGGATTTCATCCGGGCGGTCGAGCCCCTTCTCCTCGCCGGACAGGCGTTCGCGGCGCTGTTCCAGCTGCTGCAGCATCTGGTCGGCGCTGCGCTGCTGCGCGGCTTCGAGCTTGAGCGCCTGCTCGGCCTGCATGATGCTGGCGCGCTGCTCGTTGGACAGCGTCTGGGCATCGCGCCACTGGGCTTCCAGCGTGGGCAGCTCGTCGGTCTTGTGCGCCACCGCCTCCTGTGCCTCGACGGTGCGGCCTTCCGCCACCGCCAGTTCTTCCTCGGCCTGCGCGAGCGCGTCGGTGGCCTGCTCGGCCTTGCCCTGCCACTGCTCGCGCTGCGCGGTCAACGCGGCGATCTGCGCCTGCACGCGATTGCGCGATTCCACCACATAGCGGATCTCGGCCTCGAGCTTGCTGACCTCGGCATTGGCTTCGTACAGCGCGCCCTGCGCGGTGTGCATGTTGTCCGACGCCGCATAATGCGCGGCGCGCATGGTTTCGAGTTCGGCCTCGACGTGACGCAACTGCGCGGTCTGGGCTTCGAGATCGATCTGCGCCTGTTCGATGGCGCGCGTGTGCCGTTCCTGCTCGGCCTGCGCCTCGCGCTTGCGCAGCAGCCACAGCAGGTGCTGCTTTTCCTCGCCGTCGGACTGCAGCGTCTTGAAGCGCTGGGCCACTTCGGCCTGGCCTTCGAGCTTGTCCAGGTTGGTGCCGAGTTCGCGCAGGATGTCTTCGACGCGGGTCAGGTTCTCGCGTGTGTCGGACAGGCGGTTTTCGGTCTCGCGGCGGCGTTCCTTGTATTTGGACACGCCGGCGGCTTCTTCCAGGAAAATCCGCATGTCGTCGGGCTTGGCCTCGATGATGCGCGAGATCATGCCCTGCCCGATGATGGCGTAGGCGCGCGGCCCCAGGCCGGTACCCAGGAAGATGTCCTGGATGTCGCGGCGGCGCACGGCCTGGTTATTGATGTAGTACGAGGACGTGCCGTCGCGGGTCAGCACCCGCTTGACGGCGATCTCGGCATATTGGCTCCATTGCCCGCCGGCACGCCCCTCGGGGTTGTCGAACACCAGTTCGACGCTGGCGCGCCCGGCCTGCTTGCGGGCCGTGGAGCCATTGAAGATCACGTCCTGCATGGACTCGCCGCGCAGCTCGGAGGCACGCGACTCACCCAGCACCCAGCGCACCGCATCGATGATGTTCGACTTGCCGCAGCCGTTGGGACCGACGATGCCGACCAGCTGGCCGGGCACTTGAAAATTGGTGGGATCGACAAAGGACTTGAAGCCCGCCAGTTTGATCGAGGACAGTCGCACGGTTGGTCGTGGGGTATTTAGCGTAATGCAGCGTTCAGGAAGCCGGGCTCAACGAGAAGCCAGGCGACGCGTGCCGCTTGCGCCCCATGCCTGGCTCTTGTGCCCGATAGTTGGCGCTAATCATACCATCGTGCCTTCCGCGTCCGCGCGCTTTCCGGGCTAAGCGGAAGCCATTTCCCAATGGTGTTTGAGCCATTTCCGATRCACCTTGTACAGTCCCAGCCCCACACTCCGGGGTGACGTTTCGCATGCCAGGGAGCGCTTGTATTGCCGGAAACGACACTGCCTTGTGCACCCTGCGGGAAACTTCCGAGGGTTAATGCTAGTCTCTTCACTGTCAGCGTGATCTTTGATGCCCATTGCGCCCCTCATTCCGAGGCCAGTACGCCATCTCTCGCCGGTACAACGCGAAGCCTGCCTCGCTACTCTTCTGGGAGTGTCCAGCATGACCGCCTACACACCGGCGACATCACACGAAAGCTCGCCCGGCCAGGCTGCCGGTCCCACGGCAAAAGCGCTGCCCTGGTCTCTCAGCCAGATCGATTTCGGGGCGATCGACATCGCCCGGGTGCGGCCCGATCGGGAGTTGTTCTACCTGCTGGTGTCCGCCTCGTTCGTTGAGAGCGGCTCGGACACTTACGCCGGCAATCTGGCCGGCTATTACGCCGCCCATCCGGAGGCTTCCGGCTGGCTGTCCGAACACTGGGAGGCCGAGGAGCTGCAGCACGGCCTGGCCCTGCGGCGTTACGTGGAACATGTCTGGCCGGAGTTCGACTGGGAACGCGGTTACGCGCGGTTCTTCGAGGAATACCGCCACACCTGCTCGGTGGACAATTTTGAGACGTCAGAAGCACTTGAAATGGCCGCCCGATGCGTAGTCGAAACCGGCACCGCGGCGCTCTACCGCGCGCTGGAGCAAGCCAGCGACGAACCGGTGCTGCGCAGCCTGACGCGCCGCATCGCCAACGACGAAGTGCGCCACTACAAGCACTTCTACCGCTACTTCAACAGCTTCAACGCCGCGGAACGGCTCGGCCGCCTGCGCGTGCTGGGCGCGCTGGTGCGCCGCCTGCTGGAGATCAAGAACGAAGACGCGGAGATCGCACTGCGCAATGTGCTGCGCATCGAGCGCGGCACCGAGCATATTCCACAGAAGGACGTGCGCAAGCTCAATTCCAGGGTCAGCGCGGTAATCCGGCGCAACCTGCCGATCGAAATGACAGTCAAGATGCTGCTGCGCCCGCTGCACCTGCCCGCGGGCGTCGAACGCGCGATACGCAGGCCGCTGGTGGCGGTTGTCTCGCGGGCGATGCTTTACTAAGCCCTTACCAGGCCAGGCCGCTGGCTATTGCGGCTGCAGCGCCGGATCCCCGGCTCCACCCGCGCCGGCGGCGGCGCTGGCCCTGGCGCGGTGCACCAGCCCGGACAAGGCGCCGGCCGCCACGATGCACAGGCCACCGGCGGCCTCCTTCCAGCTCAGCGTCTCGGTCGCCAGCCACCACGACGACACCGCCGCGATCACGATCTCGAACAGCATCAGCAGGGATACCCGATTGGCCGGAAGGCGCTGCAACCCGTACTGGACCACCGAATTGCTCAGGACCAGGGTGGCGGCCAGGCCCAGCATCAGCGCCAGGCCGCCCCAGCCGATTGCCGGCGCCAAGGCGACGCCGCCCGGCTCCAGCCAGAGCGCGCAGGGCAAGCCGACCGCGGTGCAACCCAGGTAGACCATGACGGTGCGCAGGCGCGCATCCATTTCCGGGTAGAGCTGGCCGGCCCGGCGCGACAGCACATTGTTCACGGCGAATCCCATGCCGCCGATCAGGCCCGACCATTCGGCGGCATGCGTCGGCAGCGGCAGGCCGACTTCCGGCGTCCACAGCATCAGGCCCGCGCCAAACAGCGCCAGCGCCACCAGCAGCAAGCCGGCCGCGGACAGCTTCTCGCCAAGGAAGGCGCGGGCGAACAAGGCCGTCCACACCGGCGTCAGGTAGAACAGCAGCAAGACCCGCATCACGTGGCCGTTGACGCTGCCCCACACGAACCCGGCGTTGGTCACGCCGGCCGCCAGCCCGATGGCGACAAACAGCCACGACCAGCGCAGGCCGCCCAAGTGGCGCGCGAACGCGGCCAGTGCGATCAGCGCGGCCAGCGCGCTGACCAGCGCCGCCGCCGTCATGCCGCCCAGCCCCCAGCCTGCCAGCAGCCGGTACGGAAACCAGGCGATACCCCAGACCGAGGCACCCAGCAGGATGGATAAAGTGGATTTGAAGGCATGCGGCTCGGAACCGGCCGGGGCGCAGGAAGATGCAGGCGAAGCAGGCAGATTGCTCATAAAAGCGAGATAGGGCCGCCGGGTGGGCGGCCTGTTTGTATTCGGTATCGGAAAATCGTCCAGGGACACACGGGCGCCCCGTCCACCGGTAACCGGCATCGGGCCGGACGGGTGACTACAGGCGAGCGGGGCTTGCATCATGCCGCGCTGATGGATCCGGCGCGCCGCCAGGCCCTTGCGGGCGCGCGGGAAAGCCCGGCAATCCTTTATAATGACCGGCTTTGAGCTTGGCCCTACCGGCCTGAACCTGACCGTGAATCCCCGCCTCGACCTGCTCCAGCCCTATCCGTTCGAAAAACTGCGCGTGATGCTGGCTGACGTCAAACCGAACGGCGCGTTGCCCGCTATCAGCTTCGGCATTGGCGAACCCAAGCATCCCACGCCCGAATTCATCAAGACGGCGCTGTCGGAGTCACTTGCGGGACTGGCGAATTATCCCACAACGGCAGGTTCGGACGCACTACGACAGTGCATAGCCGCGTGGCTGCAGCGCCGCTACGGCCTGCCGGCGGTCAATGCCGCCACCCAGGTCCTGCCGGTGACCGGCTCGCGCGAGGCGCTGTTCGCCTTCGCCCAGACCGTGGTCGACGCCAGCCGGCCTGGCGCGCTGGTGCTCTGCCCCAACCCGTTCTACCAGATCTACGAAGGCGCGGCGCTGCTGGCCGGCGCCACCCCGGTGTTCGCCAACAGCGACCCGGCGCGCAATTTCGCCCCGGCCTTCGATCGCATCTCCGACGACACCTGGGCCAGGGTGCAACTGGTCTATGTGTGCTCCCCTGGCAACCCGACCGGCGCCGTGCTGTCGCTGGAAGACTGGCGCGAGCTGTTCGCGCTGTCCGACCGTCACGGCTTCGTGATCGCCTCGGACGAGTGCTACTCGGAAATCTATTTCAAGGAAGGCGAGCCGCCATTGGGCGCGCTGGAAGCGGCGCACAAGCTGGGCCGCGCCGAAGGCACCCATCCCTTCGAGCGGCTGGTGATGTTCTCCAGCCTGTCCAAGCGCTCCAATGTGCCCGGCCTGCGCTCGGGCTTCGTGGCGGGCGACGCCGCCCTGCTGAAGAAATTCCTGCTATACCGTACCTATCACGGCGGCGCCATGAACCCGGCGGTGCAGGCAGCCAGCGTGGCAGCCTGGAACGACGAGGCCCATGTGCGCGACAACCGCGCCGCCTATGTGCGCAAGTTCGCCGAAGTCACGCCGATGCTGGCCGAAGTGCTGGACGTGGCCCTGCCCGATGCCGGCTTCTACCTGTGGGCGGATGTTTCGCGCACGGGACTGACGGATACCGAATTCGCCGCCCGCCTGCTGGCCGAACAGAACGTCACCGTGCTGCCGGGCAGCTTCCTGGCGCGCGAGGCCGACGGCATCAACCCGGGCGCCAACCGCGTGCGCATGGCGCTGGTGGCCACGCCCGGGGAATGCCTGGAAGGCGCGCGCCGCATCGTCGCCTTCTGCAAGTCGCTGGGCTGAGCCCCGCGTGCAAGCCACACACTGAGTTTTGTTGTAGACAACGATCAACCACTGAAAACACGCATATGACGCAAGCACTGCAAGCCCTGATCGACCAGGCATGGGAAGACCGCGCAAGCCTCTCGCCCAAGTCCGCCCCCAACGACATCCGCGAAGCTGTCGCCAACGTGATCGGCCAGCTCGACACCGGCGCCCTGCGCGTGGCCGAGAAGCAAGGCAAGGAATGGATCGTCAACCAGTGGATCAAGAAGGCCGTGCTGCTGTCGTTCCGCCTGGAAGACAACGCGCCGATGTCCGCCGGCGGATTCGCCCAGTTCTACGACAAGGTGCCGACCAAGTTCGCCAACTGGACCGCTGACGATTTCGCCAAGGGCGGCTTCCGCGTGGTGCCCCCGGCCGTGGCCCGCCGTGGCTCGTTCATCGCCAGGAACGCCGTGCTGATGCCGTCGTACGTCAACATCGGCGCCTACGTCGATGAAGGCACCATGGTCGACACCTGGGCCACCGTCGGTTCCTGCGCCCAGATCGGCAAGAACGTCCACCTGTCCGGCGGCGTCGGCATCGGCGGCGTGCTCGAGCCGCTGCAGGCCAACCCGGTCATCATCGAAGACAACTGCTTCATCGGCGCGCGTTCGGAAGTGGTGGAAGGTGTGATCATCGAGGAAAACTCGGTGATCTCGATGGGCGTGTACCTCGGCCAGTCGACCAAGATCTATGACCGCGAAACCGGCGAGATCCACTACGGCCGCGTGCCGGCTGGCTCGGTGGTGGTGGCGGGCAACCTGCCGTCCAAGGACGGCAAGTACAGCCTGTACTGCGCCGTGATCGTCAAGAAGGTGGACGCGCAGACCCGCGCCAAGACCAGCCTGAACGACCTGCTGCGCGGCGACTGATTTCGCCGGCAGTAAAAGAGGGAGCAGACGCAAGCCGGAACCGCGCGCGTGCGCGGCCGGTCTGACCCGGAATGCCGGATCAGACTAGCACTCCCCTTCCCCCGCTTCCCAACGGTGCCCGTTCCACGGGCACCGCCGCCGGCATGAGCTGGCCCGCCCTTCGCAAGCGACTCATGGCCCTGGACCCGACCACCGTCACCACCGTTCTTTCGCTGTTGCCCACGATCCTCGAACAGGCCAACAAGACCATCGAGAAGCTCAAGAAAGGCAAGCGCAAGGATGGCGGCACCGACATGCCCGGCCCGGACTCGCGCGATGCGGCCGCCCGCATCGCCGACCTGGAAAACGCCGCCATGCAGCAGGCCGAGGCCGTCAAGCTGCTGGCCGAGCAACACGCCATCACCATCGAGGCCCTGCGCCGCGAGGCCGCGCGGCTGGACCGCCGGCTGCGCCTGATGACCGCGGTGGCCATGGCCGGTTTCGCGCTGGGCCTCGCCGGCCTGGTGGTCGCCCTCAACCTCTTGCTGCGCTAGCCCCGGCTGGCCCCGAATTCGCCATGACTGTCCTGCTATACGGCATTCCCAACTGCGATACCGTCAAGAAAGCCCGCACCTGGCTCGAAGCCAACGGCGTGGACTACACCTTCCACGACTTCAAGAAGCAAGGCGTGGACGAAGCCATGCTGCGGGGCTGGCTCGCGCATGTGCCGCTGGCGAGCCTGCTCAACCGCAAGGGCACGACCTGGCGCGCGCTGTCGGACGCCGACAAGGCCCGCGCCGAGCAGGAAGCCGGCGCGATTGCGCTGATGCAGCAAAGCCCTTCGCTGATCAAGCGTCCTGTGCTGGCCCACAAGGGCAGCGTCAGCGTGGGGTTTTCGCCGGATAATTACGCAAGCCTCTTTTAAGCCCGATGGCAGCGCCAGGACATGCGCGCTGCCAGGATGCAAGATTCGAACAATGCACCCCGCCGGATTCCGGCGCCACGTGCCTCCTCGCTGCCACCATGAACCCCACACTCGCCCTCACCGAAGACCTGATCCGCCGCCGCTCCGTCACGCCCGCCGATGAAGGCTGCCAGGCCGTGCTGGAGACACGCCTGAAGGCGCTCGGCTTTGCCTGCGAAGCCATCGTCAGCGGCCCGGACGATTTCCGCGTGACCAACCTGTGGGCCGTCAAGCGCGGCACGCGCGGGCAGGACGGCAAGCTGCTGGCCTTCGCCGGCCACACCGACGTGGTGCCCACCGGCCCGCTGGAGCAATGGGGCTCGGACCCCTTCCTGCCCTCCCACCGCGACGGCAAGCTGTACGGCCGCGGCGCCGCCGACATGAAGACCTCGATCGCGGGCTTCGTAGTGGCCGTGGAAGAATTCGTCAAGGCGCATCCGGATCACGCCGGCTCCATCGCGTTCCTGATCACCAGCGACGAGGAAGGCCCCGCGCACGACGGCACCGTCAAGGTGGTCGAAGCGCTGAAGGCGCGCGGCGAGCGGCTTGATTACTGCGTGATCGGCGAGCCCACCTCGGTCGACACGCTCGGCGACATGGTCAAGAACGGCCGCCGCGGCTCGCTCTCGGGCAAGCTCACCGTGAAGGGCGTGCAAGGCCATATCGCCTACCCGCACCTGGCGAAGAACCCCATCCATCTGGCCGCGCCCGCGCTGGCCGAACTGGTCGGCGAGCGCTGGGACGAGGGCAATGAGTACTTCCCGCCGACCACCTGGCAGATGTCGAATATCCACGCTGGCACCGGCGCCACCAACGTGATTCCCGGCCACGTCACCATCGACTTCAACTTCCGCTTTTCCACCGCCAGCACGCCCGAGGGCCTGAAGGCGCGCGTGCATGCGATCCTGGACCGCCACCAGCTCGAATACGACCTGGCCTGGACCCTGGGTGGCGAGCCCTTCCTGACCGCGCGCGGCGATCTCTCCGATGCGCTGGCCGGTGCCATCGCGGCGGAAACGGGCGTCAAGACCGAACTGTCCACCACCGGCGGCACCTCGGATGGCCGCTTTATCGCCAAGATCTGCCCGCAGGTGATCGAGTTCGGGCCACCCAATGCAAGCATCCACAAGATCGACGAGCACGTGGAAGTGCGCTTTATCGAACCCCTGAAGAACATCTACCGCGGCGTGCTGGAACGTCTGATCGCCTGACCGCCTGATCACGTTATTGCCCGAACACCCGGATACAAGAAAGAACCCATGGCCACACCCTCCCCCCTGCGCACTGTGCGCGACCTGCTGCGCCTGGCGGTCTCGCGCTTCACCCAAGCCAAGCTGTCTTTTGGCCACGGCAGCGCCAACGCCTACGACGAAGCCGCCTACCTGGTCCTGCACACGCTGCACCTGCCGCTGGACACGCTCGACCCCTTCCTCGACGCGCGCCTGCTGCCCGAGGAAGTCGAGGCCGTGCTGAACGTCATCGAGCGCCGCGTCACCGAACGCGTGCCCGCGGCCTACATTACCAACGAGGCCTTCATGCATGGCCTGCGCTTCTACGTGGATGCGCGCGTGATCGTGCCGCGCAGCTTCATTGGTGAACTGCTGCAGGAAGGACTGGAACCCTGGGTGGGCGACAGCGCCGAAATTGGCCCTGTGCTGGAACTGTGCACCGGTTCCGGCTGCCTGCCCATCATCGCCGCGCATGTCTGGCCGAAGGCCCGCATCGATGCGGTCGACATCTCGCCGGACGCGCTGGCTGTGGCTCGCCGCAATGTGGCGGACTACAAGATGGAAGACCGCATCAGCCTGTATGAGGGCGACCTGTACGCACCGCTGCCCGCGGGCGCCAAATACGATGTGATTCTCACCAACCCGCCCTACGTCAACGAAACCTCCATGCAAGCGCTGCCGGCCGAATACCAGGCCGAGCCGCGCATCGCGCTGGCTGGTGGCGACGACGGCATGGACGTGGTCCGCCGCATCATCGCCGGCGCCAAGGCGCACCTGAACCCCGGCGGGGCGCTGGTGGTGGAGATTGGCAACGAGCATGCCAACGTGGAAGCGGCATTCCCCGACCTGGAGATCGTCTGGCTGCCGGTCAGCGCCGGCGAGGAGCAGGTGTTCCTGCTGACCTATGAAGCGCTGCCTGGTTGAAGGCTTGCTCAAGACACGGCCGCGGATTCCTGCGGTCTTTTTCTTCCCGGCACCAGCGGCGCTGCCGTTTTCGACGGCTCCGCGCGGTTTTGACTGATCAAGCCGGCGGAGGCGACAACCAGCCTGACATGGTGGGGCGGTGTCAGTTTTTGTCAGTTTTGCTGTGATGCATTTGGATAGGATCGCTGTCGTTATCGACACCTGATTCCTATCCGCCATGCGTCATAAAGCCCATCGCACCCGTTGCGAGACCAACCCCGAAGTCCCGCGACACCAGCAAGCCCTTTCTCCCGCATACAGCAAACTGGCGCTCCCGTCCTGCCTGATGTTGACGCTTGCCCTGCTGGCCGGCTGCGGCGGGGATGGTTCCTCCACAACCGCCAGCCCGTCTTCCACTGGTCCGACTAGTCCCGCTCCCACGCCGCAACCGACCTACTCCATCGGCGGCAGCGTCTCCGGCCTGGCCGACGGGACCCCGATCACGCTGCTCGACAATGGCAGCGATGCGCTGATGGTGAAAGCCAGCGGCCCCTTTACCTTTGCCACGCCGATCGCCTTTAACGCCAGCTATGCGGTGACGCTGGGCACCCAGCCGCTGTGGCATTTCTGCGCCGTCGGCAATGGCAGCGGCACGGCCACGGCCAATGTGACCAACGTGGCCATCGCCTGCCCGCAGGCGCTGGCGCAAGTCACCACCGTGGCGGGCACCACCACCCCAGGCTCGGCCAACGGCGTCGGCTCCGCCGCGTCGTTCGACTTCCCGTTCGGCGCGGCGGTGGACGCCAGCGGCTACCTCTATGTGGCCGATAGAAGCAACAACATGATCCGCAAGATCTCGCCCGCGGGCGTGGTCACCACCCTGGCCGGCTCCGGCGCCACAGGCAGCGCCGACGGCACCGGCTCCGCCGCGTCGTTCAACACCCCGGTCGGCATGGCAGTGGACGGCAATGGCAACGTGTACGTGGCCGAGACGGTAGGCAACGTGGTCCGCAAGATCTCGCCCGCGGGCGTGGTCACCACCCTGGCCGGTTCCGGCGCGTCAGGCTACGCCGACGGCACCGGCTCCGCCGCGTCGTTCCACACCCCGGCCGGCCTGGCGGTGGATGCCGCTGGCAACCTCTATTTGGCCGATTCAGGCAACCACATGATCCGCAGGATCTCGCCCGCTGGCGTGGTCACCACCCTGGCCGGCTCCGCCGCATCAGGCCACGCCGACGGCACCGGCTCCGCCGCGTCGTTCAAAAATCCGGCTGCCGTGGCGGTGGACGCGGGCGGCAACCTTTACGTGGCCGATATGGGCAACCATATGATCCGCAAAGTCTCGCCCGCTGGCGCCGTCACCACCCTGGCCGGCTCCACCGCCTCGGGCTTCGCCGACGGCACCGGCTCCGCCGCGTCGTTCAACGGTCCTTACGGCATCGCGGTTGACGCCATCGGCCACGTCTACGTGGCCGATACGTTCAACAGCGCAATCCGCAGGATCTCGCCCGCCGGCGTGGTCACCACCCTGGCCGGATCCCCCACCTCGGGCCAGGCCGATGGCACCGGCTCCGCCGCGTCGTTCAGGAACCCGACCGCCGTCGCGGTCGACGCTGGCGGCAGCGTCTATGTGAGCGATGCGAACAACAACATGGTCCGCAAGATCACGCCAGTCCGCGCGCCACAGTGACCGCATCGCACGCGTGACCACACGATCCGCTGGATCACTCCCGCTGACGTGGTCACCACCCTGGCTCGGCTCCGGCACCGGAGGCCGAGCCGATGGCGCCGGGCCGGCCGCATCGTTCAGGAGCCCGCCTGGCATAGCGGTGGACACCGGCGGCAACCTTTACGTGGCCGATACGGGCAACTATATGAGCGCAAGATCGCGCAGGTTCAACTGCCCCGGTAACCGGCGTTACGTCTGGCCTTTTTCGGATTCCTACAGGCTCGCCGAAAGAGTCCTTGGCAGGGATCAGCGACCGGCAGCCGCCGCGCCGTATGGCAAGGCGGTTCCGCGGCCACCCCCTCACCACCCCGCCAATCCCTTCAGCACGGCCTCCCTGACCTGCTCCACGACGCTCTCGCGCCAGTCATCGGTATCCCCGTAGAAGGCATGCCACATCGCCTGCCGGATCAGGTTCCGCTGGCCTTCGTCCGCCTCCGGATGCAGGTGCAGCCAATGATCGCCACGTAATGCCTCCAGGACCTCGGTGACAGGCAAGGTGCCGAACTCAAGTGCGATGCCGTTGTACGCCAGCGTCGGCAACGTCTCCGGCGCGGCCATCCAGGCCATGCCGTTGAGATTGGCCGATGCCGACGAGCCGTCGTAGATCGAAGTGACATTGCTGCCCCAGATGGCGCGCGCCTCGCCGATTTCCTCTTCGCGGTCCGGACCCATATAGATAGGCTCGCCGTAGCCCCAAGGCCCCAGACCGGTATGCAGGTCGATCCAGCGCAAGGCTTCGCGCCCGGCACCGAAGCGCGCCAGGATGCGGCGCAGCGTGTAGTTGCTCCACGTTGCCTTGTTGCCGCCGAAGAACAGCCCTTCGGGCGCCTGATACTGGCCGGCGCTCACCGCCGCCTGGTACCAGGACAAGCCCTTCTCGGCCACGGTCTTCATCAGCGCCGCCTGGGCGGCCTCGGAAGGCGGCCACTGCTCGGGCAACAGCATGGGCGCCACTTCGGCGTATGGCGCGTTCTCCGGCAACGGCCTGGTGAAATCCATGAAATTGCGGTTGAGGTCGACATTGTCCTCATTGACGCGCCGCATATGCGAGAAGCCGTAGGGATTGACCGCATGCACCATCAGCAGCGCCACGCCGGCATCGGCGCACGCCTGCAGCAACGCGGCGTCGCCCAGCATGGCGACCTGCGCCCCTGAACCGCAGAAACCCTCCACGCCATGCATGCCCGAAGTCACCATCAGGAAGCGCCTGGCCTCGGCGTCGCCGACCCAGGCCACATCCATGGCGAGTTCCTCGCCGGCACTGCCGCGCTTGGTGGGATGGGGAAAATCGGTCAGCGTGGCGCCGGCGGCATGGGCAGCATCGCGGAATTTCTGCCTGGCTTCGGCATAGCTGCGGGAAAAGCTGGTGTGCAGGGACATGACAGCAGATTTCGCGCTTGGCGAGGAGTGAGGGTGCCGCTATTAAACGCCAACTTGCCTGCCAATGCCATCCGAAGCCACCCGAAGCCGGCCAGCTAGCCCTTGGCGCCCCTGGCGCCCCTGACACTCTTGACACCCTTGGCATCCTTAATGCCTTTAGCGTCGTCGGGATCCGCCTGCGGGGCCTCGCGAAGCAACAGGGAGCGAAACGCATGTGGATGCATCTGGATGCCCGCGGCAGCGATCTGTGCGGCGGACAGCACCAAGTGCCGCGCCAGCCAGTCATGGATGCTGCGCAGGAACCTGCGCTGTTCCAGCCGGTTGGATTCCCTGATCACGCGCTCCAGCTTGACGTGGGCGGTGTAGACATCGAGCAGGTTGATGCTCTTGAGCTTGGGTGGAGTGGCCGCGCTGCGCTCGATGGCGAGGATGCGCCTGACCTGGGCATCCGGCAGTTCGCCGCTTTGCAGATAGGCCTGGTAGACCTCTTCCAGCGCCGGAAACCGCACGGTCGGCTGTACGCGGGGGACACCGGCCACCTTCTCCATGCGCAGGACCAGGTAGCGGATGGCGGCCGCGCGACGCAGCGCGGCATCGCCAGCCTTGCCGCCACGTCCGCCGCCGGCAACGGCCCGCGCGCGCACCACGGCGGGGGTAGGCGCCTCGAATTCCTCGTTGTCCGCGGCAGTGGGCTCGGGCACGGGCTGGCCTGCATCCCGCTCCGTGTAGTCGGGAACCAGGTCGAGCAAGCCCGGTTCGGCCAGCACGGCACGCGCGCAGGCTTCGCCGAAGGGGTGCTCGTGGCCCTGCGCGTCACGCAGGATATAGGCCTGCCCGTTGCCGAAGCCGTGATGCCGGCCACGGCCGACATGCTGCCGGCAGCGCGTGCCGGGTTCGACGAAATCCTTGCATACGGGCGTCCAGCTCCCGTCGTTGACTGCGATCATGAATCTGCGTGTGCCTGCGGTTGCCCGCGCTTGCCGGTCCGGGCCGGCGCGCTGCGTGGTGGATGCTACGCGATGCTGCGGGATGCTGCGAACGGCCCGCCACCCGCGGCGCGCCACCCGCTATTGTCCACCATCGCGCCAGCGCCGGCCATGCAGGCTGGCCAATGCCCTACTTCAGCATGAACGACATCGCCGACAGGCAGTTCAGCATGCGCACGGCCGCCTGCACCGAGGCAGCCTCGAACACCAGCGTGACACCGTCCATGCGCTCCAGCGTTGGCCACTGGCAAAACAGGTCGGCGAACGCCGGGCTCTGGGTCTGCAGGCGGCAACGGATCGGGCCTTCGATCTTCAGGGGGCGCYCGTCCGCATTGCGCACCGCCAGTTCGGCGGCCGCCGCGATGGCCTCGCGCGAGGCGGCAGGCGACAGCGTGGTGCCGCTGCCGTTGCCGCCGGCTTCCTTGGTCTGCACATAGCGCACCCACGGCATCAGCGGGCGGGTTTCATCCACGAAGACATCGTCGCCGCTGGCCATCAGCACCGGCACGCCGAATTCGCCCGCCAGCGCGCCGTACAGGCCGGCCTCGCCCAGTTCCTGCCCGTTGAGCCAGATACGGGCGAACGCGCCGCTGTTGATGGTGTGCGCCAGGATGCCGCGGCTCTGCGCGCGGCCGTGGTAGCCGATCATGAAGACGCCGTCGCAGTCCTGCACGCCGGCCATCATGCCCAGGTAGCGCGGCTTGCCCAACACCAGCCGCGCGCGCGGGTCGAGCTGGTCGGGGAGCAGGTTGCGAAAGCCACCGTGCGAATCGTTGACCAGCACATCGCTCGCACCGCCCGCGAAGGCGCCCTGGACGGCGGCATTGGCCTCTGCCGTCATCCAGGCGCGGGCGCGTTCGTACTCGCCGTTGCCGGCACGCGTCTGCTCGGGATGGAAAACCCCGGCTACGCCTTCGATGTCGGTGGAAATCAGGATCTTCATAGCTTGTGGAGATTCAGTTCGTCGGTGCCGCGCGCTGCAGCCATTGCGGCAGCCCGGGCATCAGTTCGCGCAACGCGACACGCTGGTGTCCATCACGGCCATGCACGGTTTCCGCCTGCCACAGCGCATGCAGGATGGCCTGCTCGACGCTGTCGGCGGCGGCATGGAACAGCGCGTCGAGCCCGGTTTCATGCAGCATGGCCAGCGCCGGCATGGGCGTGCCGGCTTGCTGGGGCACGGTGTAGGCGGTGGAAAAAGCGAGCGCGATGTCGCCCGAGCCGTGGCCGAATACCGAGCCGGTACGCGCCAGGCCCGCGCCCGCGCGTAGCGAAAGGCGGCGCAACTGGCGGGCGTCGAGCGGCGCGTCGGTGGCCAGGATCATGATGATCGAGCCCTTCTCCGGCCCGGACTCCGCCGGCGCTTGCGTATGCGCCTGGAGCCGTTCGGCCAGCACGCCGCCAAGGCGCGCGCCGGCCACGGTGAAATTGGGCAAGGTGCCGAAGTTCGCCTGCACCAGCACGCCCACATGGTATTCGCCCACCTGGCGGGACGCGGAGCCGATGCCGCCTTTCAGCCCGAACGACGACATGCCACGCCCTGCCCCGACAGCGCCCTGCGCGAAATCCACGCTGGCCGCGGCGCAAGCCTGCGCATAGTGCGCCTCCTGCACAGCCATGGCCTGTATGTCGTTCAGGTAGCCGTCGTTGCACTCGAACACCAGCGGGTTGACCGTGGGCCAGGCGCGGCCGATCTCCGGGTTGGCCGCGATCGCCTGCCGGATCTGCGCCTGCGACAGCGCGCCCACGGCAAAGGTGTTGCTCAGCGCGATGGGCGTCTCCAGCACGCCGAGCTCTTCCACCTGCACCAGGCCCACGCTCTTGCCGAAGCCATTGAGCACGGTCGCGGCGGCCGGCACCTTGTCGGTAAACAAGTTGCCGCTATGCGGCAGCACCACCGTCACGCCGGTCTGGCAGGCGCCGTCGGCCAGCGTGCATTGGCCCACCGTCACCCCCGGCACGTCGGTGATGCTGTTGCGCGCGCCGGCTGGCAACGCGCCGATATGCGGCATGCATGCGGACATCTGCGTGCGTTCCTTAGCGCCGGTCGATCTTCGGATCCAGCGCGTCGCGCAGCCCGTCGCCCAGCAGGTTGAACGCCAGCACGGTCAGGAAAATGGCAAGGCTGGGGAAGATCGYCACGTGCGGCGCGGTCACCATGTCGGCGCGGGCTTCGTTGAGCATCGCGCCCCACTCCGGCGTGGGCGGCTGCGCGCCGAGCCCGAGGAAAGACAGGCTGGCCGCGGTGATGATCGAGGTGCCGATACGCATCGAGAAATACACCACGATGGACGAGATGGTGCCCGGCAGGATGTGCCGCATCAGGATGGTGAAGTCGGAYGCGCCGATGCTGCGCGCGGCTTCCACATAGGTCAGGCGCTTGAGCATCAGCGTATTGCCGCGCACCAGGCGGGCAAAGGCCGGGATGCTGAACACCGCCACCGCGAAGATCACGTTGGTCATGCCGTTGCCGAGGATGGCGACGATGCCGATCGCCAGCAGGATGCCGGGGAAAGCGAACAGGACGTCGGAGATGCGCATCACGATGCGGTCCCACCAACCCTCGTAGTAACCGGCCAGCAAACCCAGCACGGTACCGACGATGGCGCCGATGATGACCGAGAAGAAGCCGGCCGCCAGCGAGATGCGGGCGCCGGCCAGGATGCGGCTGAAAATATCGCGTCCGAGCGAATCGACGCCGAACCAATGCGCGGCGGAGGGGCCGGCATTGAGCGCGTCATAGTCGAAGAAATTCTCCGGGTCGTAAGGCACCAGGTGCGGCGCGAGGACCGCCACCGCCACCAGCAGCAGCACGAACACGCCGGCGCCGAGCGCCAGGTGCTGCTTGCGGAATTTGCGCCAGAACTCGGTCCAGGGCGTACGCACGGCTTCTTGCGTGGCGGCTGCGGCCGGGATGGCGGTGTCGCCGTTGGCGGGCGTGGAAAGCTGGGTCATGCCGGCCTCACTTACTTGTAACGAATGGCGGGGTTGATGACGGTGTACAACACGTCGACCACCAGGTTGATCAGGATGAACTCGAGCGAGAACAGCAGCACYTCSGCCTGGATGACCGGGTAGTCGCGCATCTCSACCGMGTCSACCAGCAGGCGTCCGAGGCCAGGCCAGTTGAACACCTTCTCCACCACGATCGAGCCGCCCAGCAGGAAGCCGAACTGCAGGCCCATCATGGTGACCACCGGAATCATGGCGTTGCGCAGGCAGTGCTTGGCCACCACCAGGAACTCGCCCACGCCCTTGGCCCGCGCGGTGCGCACGAAATCCTCGTTCAGCACTTCGACGAAGGAGGCGCGGGTGAAGCGGGCCATCACGGCGGCCACCGCGGCGCCCAGCGTGATGGACGGCAAGATGTAGTGCTTCCAGGTATCGGCGCCGATCGACGGCAGCCAGCCCAGTTGCACCGAGAACACTTCCATCAGCAGCATGCCGAGCGCGAAGGCGGGAAAGGAAATGCCCGACACCGCCAGCGTCATGCCGAAACGGTCGGGCCAGCGATTGCGCCAGACCGCCGAACTGATCCCGATCACCATGCCGAAGATTACTGCCCACACCATCGAGGCCAGCGTCAGGTACAGCGTCGGCTTGAAGCGGTCGCCGATTTCCTCGCTGACCGGGCGCTTGGTGCGCAGCGAATTGCCGAACTCCCAGCGCAGCGCGTTCGAGAAGAAGTTCACGAACTGCTCGGGCAGCGGCTTGTCCAGGCCGAGATCGCGGCGTACCAGTTCCACCGTGGTCTGGTCAGCCTCGGGGCCGGCCGCGAGCCGGGCGGGATCGCCCGGCAACAGGTGGACGAACAGGAACACCAGCACTGCCACGATCAGCAATGTGGGGATCACGCCCAGGAATCGTTTAAGAAAGTAGTTCAGCATGAAGCACCGGATGATTAGAGACCGCGGGCCGCCCGCCCTGCCCCCGCATCTGTGGGCAGGCGGCCGTGCACGGCTTACTGCGCTGTACCGCCAAGCGATGGCTGAGAGCGTGGCGCCTGCTTGTGGGACGCGCCACGCGTCGTGCCGATACGCTTACTCTTACTGCTTGATATCGATCTCGTCGAAGCTGAACGAACCGTCGGGCATCACGTAGGCGCCGGTCAGGCGCTTGGCGCGCGCGAACAGCACCTTCTCGGTCACCAGGAAGGCCCAGGGCGCATCCTTCCAGATGTGTTCCTGCGCATCCTTGTACAGGCGGGCCTTCTCGCCGCGGTCGGTGGTGCGCAGCGCGCCGGCGATGTCGGCGTCGACCTGGTCGTTCTTGTAGTAGGCGGTGTTCAGCAGCTTGGGCGGCATCGACTCGGAAGCCAGCAGCGGGCGCAGCGCCCAGTCCGACTCGCCGGTCGACGACGACCAACCCACGTAGTACATGCGCACGCCGGCGTCTTCCGGCTTCTGCACGCTCTCCACCTTCTCCACGCGCTGGCCGGCTTCGAGCGCCTGCACCTGCGCCTTGATGCCGACCTGCTGCAACTGCTGCTGCACGAACTGGATCACCTTCTGCGCGGTGGTGTGGTTGTAGGCGGACCACAGCGTGGTCTCGAAGCCGTTCGGGTAGCCGGCTTCCTTCAGCAGCGCGCGCGCCTTGGCCGGGTCATACGGCCACGGGCCCAGCTTCTCGGCATAGTCCACGCCCGCGGGCACCACGCCATCGGACGGCGTGGCGTAGCCGGCAAACGCGACCTTGGCCAGCGCTTCCTTGTTGATGGCGTAATTGATGGCCTGGCGCACCTTCGGGTCGTTGAACGGCTTGACCATGGTGTTCATGGTCAGGTAGCGCTGGATGATCGACGGCGAGGCGATCAGGTCTACCTTGGCGCTGCCCTTGAGCACGGCCGCCTGCTCGAACGGAATGCTGAAGGCGAAGTCCGCTTCGCCGGTCTGCATGATGGCGGCGCGGGTGTTGTTGTCCACCACCGGCTTCCAGGTGATGGTGTCGATCTTGGGATAGCCGGTCTTCCAGAAGCCGGCGAACTTCTTGCCCTTCAGGTGATCGGGCTGCTTCCACTCGACGAACTCGAACGGGCCGGTGCCGACCGGGTGGAAGGCGATGTCCTTGCCGTACTTCTGCAGCGCGGCGGGCGAGATCATCACGGCGGACGGGTGGGCCAGCACGTTGATGAACGGCGAGAACGGCTCCTTCAGCGTGACCTTGACGGTGTTGGCGTCGACCACGTCGGTCTTGGCCACGCGGTTGAACAGCGTGTAGCGCTTGAGCTTGTTGGCCGGGTTGGTGACGCGGTCGAAGTTGGCCTTGACTGCGGCGGCATCGAAGGTGGTGCCGTCGTGGAACTTGACGTTCTTCTTCAGCTTGATGGTGTACGTCAGGCCGTCCTTGCTGGCTTCATAGCTCTCGGCCAGCACGTTGATCAGCTTCATGTCCTTGTCGAAGCCGAACAGGCCCTGGTAGAAGGACTTGGCGGCGGCTTGCGACAGCGTGTCGTTGGCGTCGTACGGGTCGAGCGTGGTGAAGGTGGAATACACCGCCATCACGGCATCCTTGGCGGCAAAGGCGGGACCTGCGCCTAGCGCGGCCAGGGCCAGGCCACCGGCGATCAGCTTCGAAGGGACCAAACGGGACATCATCGATTCTCCTTGGGAAATTCTTCGGTTCATGCTTAGGTTCAATAAGCGCCGCCAATGGCGTGCCGGGCTACAAAATGATGGGAAGCGGCATTGCCGCCAACCGCCACCAGGGGCTGAACCAGCGGCTCGTCGCCGAGCGCGCGGATCGGGCTGGGCATCTCGTCCGAGAGCGGCTCGCGCTTGAGGTGGCGGCGCGCCGGATCGGCGATCGGCACGGCCGACATCAGCTTCCTGGTGTACGGGTGCTGCGGGTTCTCGAAGATCGCGCGGCGCGGGCCGATCTCGACGATCTGGCCCAGGTACATCACCGCCACGCGGTGGCTCACACGCTCCACCACCGCCATGTCGTGCGAGATAAACAGGAAGGCGATGCCCAGTTCGCGCTGCAGGTCGAGCATCAGGTTGACGATCTGCGCCTGGATGGAGACATCGAGCGCGGAGACCGATTCGTCGGCCACCACCACCTTCGGGTTGAGCGCCAGGGCGCGGGCAATGCAGATGCGCTGGCGCTGGCCGCCCGAGAACTCATGCGGATAGCGCGAGGCATGCGCCGCAGGCAGGCCGACCTTCTCCAGCAGCCACGCCACCCGTTGCTCGGCCTCCTTGCCGCTGGCGACCTTGTGCACCAGCAGCGGCTCCATGATGGAGTAGCCCACCGGCACGCGCGGATCGAGCGAGGCGAACGGGTCCTGGAAGATGAACTGGATATTGCGGCGCAGGGTCTGCAGGGCGCCGCCGCGCATCTGGCTGATGTCCTGCCCGTTGAACTCGATGGTGCCGCTCTGGCTGTCGACCAGGCGCAGCAGCGAGCGCCCGGTGGTGGACTTGCCGCAACCGGACTCACCCACCAGCGCCAGCGTCTCGCCGGGGTAGAGGTCGAAGCTCACCCGCTCCACCGCATGCACGCGGCGCGCCACGCGGCCCAGCAGGCCGCCCGGCACGTCGAAGCGGGTCACCAGGTCGCGCACGCGCAGGATGGGCGAGGCGTGCGCCGGCACCGTGTCCTGCGGCACCGGCGCCACCGGCTCGCCCTCTTCCAGTTGCACCAGCGGGAACTTGGCCGGCCAGTCGGTGCCACGCATGGCGCCCAGCTTGGGCACGGCGGACAGCAGGGCGCGGGTGTACGGATGCGCCGGCTTGCCGAACACCTGTTCGGACGTGCCCTCCTCCACCTTCTCACCGCGGAACATCACCAGCACGCGGTCGGCCACTTCCGCCACCACGCCCATGTCGTGGGTGATGAAGACCACGGCCATGTCCATCTCGGCCTGCAGGTTGCGGATCAATTGCAGGATCTCGGCCTGGATGGTTACGTCGAGCGCCGTGGTGGGCTCGTCGGCAATCAGCAGCGCCGGCTTGCACGACAGCGCCATGGCGATCATCACGCGCTGGCGCATGCCGCCGGAGAGCTGGTGCGGGAAGCGGTCCAGCACGCGGCGCGCTTCGGGAATGCGCACGATCTCCAGCATGCGCAGCGCTTCGGCGCGCGCCTCGGCGCGGCTCTTGCCCTGGTGCAGGCGGATCGATTCGGCAATCTGCTCGCCGACCGGGAACACCGGGTTGAGCGAGGTCATCGGCTCCTGGAARATCATCGCCACGTCGCTGCCGCGCACGCCGCGCATGGTGGCGCCGTCGGCCGTGGCGAGATCGAGCACCGCGCCATTGCGGCGGCGCAGCGCCATGCTGCCGCTGGCGATCTTGCCGCCGCCGTGTTCCACCAGGCGCATCAGCGCGAGGGAGGTCACCGACTTGCCCGAGCCCGATTCGCCCACCACGGCCAGCGTTTCGCCGCGATCGACGTGGAAGGACAGGTTGCGCACCGCGTCCACCGTGCGCTCCGAGGTGGAGAAACGCACGCTGAGATCGTTGACGGAAACCACCCGTTGCGGTGGCAGGACGATGGTCGACTTGGAAGAGGATGCAGCCACTGGGCCCCCTTAGTGCCTAGGTTGATGCTTTGCTTGATGCTTTGCCTGGTGCGGTGCGGATGCCGTGCCCTGGCACGCTCACCCGTAGATCCACACGTTGGCCGCTTCGCCCACCCGGGCGAAACCGCGGTACATGCCTTCGGTATTGAAGGGCAGCGTGACGTTGCCTTCGCGGTCCACCGCGATCAGGCCGCCGCGGCCATGGATGGCGGGCAGCTTGTCCATCACCACCCGGCGCGCGGCTTCCTCCAGCGGCAGGCCGGCGTAGCGCATCTGCGCCGCCACGTCGTAGGCGGCCACCGTGCGGATGAACATTTCGCCGGTACCGGTGGTGGAAACCGCGGCCACGTCGTCAGCAAAGCAGCCGGCGCCGACGATGGGCGTATCGCCCACCCGGCCCACCTGCTTGTTGGTAACGCCCCCGGTTGAGGTCGCCGCGGCAAGGCGCCMTTGCGCGTCGAACGCAACGGCGCCTACCGTGCCGAACTTGTTGTCCGGGTCGATCGGCTCGGCGGCCAGCGTGGCGGCATCGTGGTCCAGCAGGGTCATGCCGCTGGCTGCGCGGGCGCGTTCCCACTGATCGGTGCGCGCCTGCGTGAAGTAGTAGCCGGGCGTGACAAGCTCCAGGCCCTGCGCTTGCGCAAATGACTCTGCGCCCTCGCCGGCGAACAGCACATGCTCGCTCTTTTCCATGACCGCGCGCGCGGCCAGCACCGGATTGCGCAGCCGCTTGACACAGGCCACGGCGCCGGCGCCCAGCGTGGCGCCGTCCATSAYGGCGGCGTCCAGCTCAWASGTACCGGCGTGGGTCAGCACGGCGCCCTTGCCCGCATTGAACAGCGGGCAATCCTCAAGCAGGCGCACGGCCTCGGTCACGGCGTCGAGCGCGCTGCCGCCATCGGCCAGCACACGCTGGCCGGCTTCAAGCACGGCGCTGAGCGCGGCGGTGTATTCGGCCTCCTTGGCGGGGTTCATGGCGGCACGGGTGATGGTGCCGGCGCCGCCGTGGATGGCRATGACTGGGGTGTTCATTGGATTCACGATGCGTTCGGGGTAGTGTTCTTGCGGCGTGCCGGGGCACGCCTGGCGCGGCCTTCGGCAGCCTCGTCCTGGCGCGGCTCGCGCGCGTCGCGCCCTTGTCCGGGCGGGGCGCCGTGCAGCCACGGCAGCAGGAACTCGGTCATCTCGGCGGCCGCCTTCACGGCGTGCGCGGCGCGGTAGGCCACGGCGCCGCACAGCGCTTCGATGTAGGCAAGCACCGCGGCGTCCGAGTTGGCGGAAAGCTGGCGGCCGGTATGCGCATACAGCGCGATATCGGCGAGCGACGCCAGCGGCGAGGTGGGCGCGTCGGTCAGCGCCAGGATGCGCGCGCCACGCGAGCGGGCGCGCCGGGCAATGGTCACGGTGTCGTACACGTAGCGCGGGAAACCGATCACGATCAGCAGGTCGCTGCGCTGCAGCTTGAACAACTGGCGCGCGGCGGTGGACGCGCCACCGGCACCGGATACCGAAATCACCGTGCGGCAGGACATGTCCAGCCCATGTTGCAACAACCCGGCGAGAAAGCCGCTGGCGCCGAAGCCCACCACAAAGATGCGCTCGGCAGCCAGGATGGCCTCCACCGCGCGTTCGCAGGTCTCGGCGTCAAGCGCGCGGCGCGAGGCTTCCAGGTTGCGCACGTCCTCTTCCAGCGAGGCGGCGAACACTTCGGCCACCGTGGCCGGACGCGCCAGTTCGGTGCGTAGTTTCTCAACGGGTGCAAGAGTGGCTTCGAAACCGCGCACCAGTTCGGCGCGAAATTGCGGAAAGCCCTCGAATCCCAGCGCACGCGCGAAGCGATTGGCGGTGGCCACGGACACCTCCACGGCATCGGCGAATTCGTCGATACGCATGGTGGCGGCACGGAACGGGTTGCCCAGCACGTACTCCGCCATGCGCTGGTGCGCCGGCGTCAGCGTGGGCAGGGCGCGGGCAATACGCTCCGTGATTGAAGCGTTGCCATTGCCACCGTTACCGCCATTGCCACCGTCAGGGGCAGTCATGCCGGGAGAGCCTTGGGTACCGTTGGACATGGCGCGCGCCTTTGGTTGGTTGGAGATGCGCGCGCCGGAAACCAGGCCTTCATCCGGTGCGCATCGATGTAAATAAATTTACACGCAAAGCGCGTGCCATGAAAATAGAGTTTTACCAGCCCAAGGGTTTTCACCTATGACCGCTATCGGCCGGCCTGGCACCGTGCGGCGCGCAATCCACATTGATGAAGGGCTGGCGCAGCGCGTTGCGCGTTCCGGAGGTATCGGCATACGAAGCGGCTACAATGCCGGGTTGCCCCGTGCCATGCCGGGGCCGGATTGACCGAACGCCCAGACCCGCCCTTCTCCAGCCTCTCCCTCCCGTGATCCGAATCGACCAGCTAGTCCTCCAGCGCGGCACCAAGGTGCTGTTCGACCACACCAGCGTGACGCTGAACCCCGGCGAGCGCGTCGGCCTTGTCGGCGCCAACGGCAGCGGCAAGTCGACCTTGTTCGCCATGCTGCGCGGCGAGTTGCAGGCGGACGGCGGCGACGTGGCGATCCCGCCGCAGTGGCGCACCGCCCATGTGGCGCAGGAAACCCCGGCCGTGATGCGCAGCGCGGTGGAATACGTCATCGACGGCGACACCCAGCTGCGCGATATCGAAGCGCGCATCGCCGCGGCCCAGGCCAGCGGCGACGGCACCGCGGAGGGCGACGCCCACGCGGCGTTTGCCGACGCCGATGGCTACACCGCGCCGGCGCGCGCCGAAGCGCTGCTGCTGGGCCTGGGCTTCACGCTGCCGCAGGTGTCGCAGCCGGTGGCCTCCTTCTCGGGCGGCTGGCGCATGCGGCTGAACCTGGCGCAGGCGCTGATGTGCCCGTCCGACCTGCTGCTGCTAGACGAACCCACCAATCACCTGGATCTGGATGCCATCGTCTGGCTGGAAGACTGGCTGGCGCGCTATCCCGGCACGCTGGTGATGATTTCCCACGATCGCGAGTTCCTCGATGCGATCTGCAACGTCACGGTGCATATCGAGAACCAGCAGCTGCGCCGCTACGGCGGCAACTACAGCCAGTTCGAGACGCTGCGCCTGCAGCAGATGGCCTTGCAACAGTCCGCCTACTCGCGCCAGCAAAAGGAAATCGCCCACCTCGAGTCCTTCATCACCCGCTTCAAGGCCAAGGCCAGCAAGGCGCGCCAGGCACAGAGCCGGGTCAAGGCGCTGGAGAAGATGGAGCGGCTGGCGCCGGTGCATATCGCCGCGGGCTTTGCCTTCGAGTTCCGCGAGCCGGATTCGGCGCCCAACCCGATGATGGTGCTGGAAGGCGTGGACTGCGGCTACCCCGCCCCCGCGCCGGACGCGCCGCCCGTGACCATCCTGCATAACCTCACGCTATCGATCCAGACCGGCCAGCGCATCGGCCTGCTGGGCGCCAACGGCCAGGGCAAGTCGACGCTGGTGAAGACGCTGGCCGGCTCGCAGGAAGCGCTGGCCGGCACGCTGCGCCTGGGCAAGGGGCTGCAGATCGGCTATTTCGCCCAGCACCAGCTGGAAACGCTGCGCGACCAGGACTCGCCGCTGCAGCACCTGGCGCGGCTCGCGCCGGACACGCGCGAGCAGGAGCTGCGCGACTTCCTCGGCAGCTTCAATTTCCGCGGCGACATGGCCACCGCATCGATCGAGCCGTTCTCCGGAGGCGAGAAGGCACGCCTGGCGCTGTCGCTGATCGTCTGGCAGAAGCCCAACCTGCTGCTGCTCGACGAACCGACCAACCACCTGGACCTCGACACCCGCGAAGCACTCACCATGGCGCTGGCGCAGTTCGAGGGCACGCTGATCGTGGTCTCGCACGACCGGCACCTGCTGCGCGCCACCACCGACCAGTTCATCCTGGTAGCGGACGGCACCATCAAACCCTTCGACGGCGACCTGGACGACTATCGCGACTGGCTGCTGCAGCAAGCCGCCGCCAAGCGCAACGCGGCCAGCGCCTCGCACGCGCCGGCGGACGGCGATGCCTCGGCCACATCGAACGCCAACCGCCGCGACCAGCGCCGCGCCGAAGCGGACGAGCGCCAGCGCCTGACGCAGTTGCGCAAGCCGCTGACCAAGGAACTGGAAAAGGTGGAGAAGCGCATGGCCGTGCTGCAACAGGCCAAGACCGAGATCGACGCCTTCATGGCCGACGAGACCAGTTATGCGGAAGCCAACAAGGCCAGGCTGATGGAGATGCTCAAGCGCCAGGGCGAAGTCGGCGGCGAGCTGGACACGCTGGAGGAGCGCTGGCTCGAACTGCAGGAGCAGATCGAACAGATCGTGTAAGCCTGCGAGGGATGCCGGGGGCGCCAGCCCCCGGGAAGCGCGCGCCGGCAGCAGCCGGCCGCGCCAGGCAGATCAGCGGAAGTTTTTCTCGCGCCGGATCATGCCCACCGCCAGCGTGGCGGTCAGGATAAACAGCCAGATCAGCGACCACGCCGGGATCGACAGGCCGAAGATCGGGGGCAGCGGCGTGGTGCACATGCCATCCGAGAAGAACACCTGCGGCAGGACCTTGGCCGTGGGCAACCGGTTGACCCAGTTCTCCAGCGGATCGATGCCGCAGCTGGCCTTGGGATTCAGCAACAGCGACACGTGATAGCCCGCCACCGCGATGCCAGCCACACCGGACAGCATGCCCAACCCTTGCCACAGGCTGCGCGTGTTCTGCGCGATGGCGGCCAGCAGCGAGAACAGGCCGATTGCCACGAAGGCAAAACGCTGCATCACGCACAGCGGGCACGGCTGGTACCCCTCGACATGCTGCAGGTAGAGGGCATAGCCGACCAGCCCGAAGGAAATCGCGGCGATCAGCAGAAAGAAACTACGGGAATTGGCTTGCATGGCTCACTAGCAAAAAAATGGCCGGGCGGCACCCGTCGAAGCGCTAGACAGGCACCGCGAGGCCCTCCATCGGTGCGCCGGACGGCGTTGCCGTCCGCGCAATACGAGGCACATTATTACCGATTTTGCGAAAGACGCCCCCACAATCCCGCGCGACGGGCCCGACGCCGCTTGCGGCGGATTGACGCAGGCCACGCGGCGCGCAGGGCCACGCTCAGGCGCCCGCAAAACAGGCTGGCGCATGGCTCGCGCAAGGCGGGTGGAAACCGCCACAGTAAGCGGCCAGCCTCCCGCGAGCGCGCCGCCGTCAGGGTGCGCGGACGTTGCCGGACAGCGATTGCCAGCGCTGCGCTGACATGCGGTACAGCCAGTGCAACAGCAGCGGGCTGTCTTGCGCGAGCGCAGGGTGCTCGAAGGTGCCGTCCGCCACCATGCCCAGCCGCTCCATCACGGCGCGGGAACGCACATTGGGCAGCGCGGTGAACGAGACGATCTCCGCCAGCGCCAGCCGCCCGAAGCCAAATTGCAGCGCTGCCCGCGCCGCCTCCGCGGCATAGCCCTGCCCCCAGTGCGCCCGCGCCAGGCGCCAGCCGATTTCCACGCAGGGGGAGAACGGCAGCGTCGCGGCAGGCTCATGCAGGCCGACGAAGCCGATAAAGGCACCATCCTCCTTGCGCTCGACCGCCCAGAAGCCCCAGCCGCGCGCCGCGATCAGCGACTGGCAACGCAACGCCGTGGCGTCGCTGGCGGCGCGGTCCAGCGGCGCCGGAAAGCACGCCATCACCACCGGATCGGCATTGAGCGCGGCAAAGGGCGCGAAATCCGCCTCGCGCCACTGGCGCAAGCGCAGGCGGGCAGTGTCCAGGACGACCGGCTCATTACCGGCCGCGCCTGACAGGGAAGTCTGTCGATCGGGCATGTTGACGATATCTCCCGGCTTAGCGCGCGGCCGCGCCCTGCCCGGCCTGGCTGCGCTCGTAGGCTTTCAGCGCCTGCGCGTCCTGATGGCTGACGAGCTCGCAAATCAACAGTGTCTTGCCCGGCAGCGCGGCGCTTTCGCGCGCCACGATGGAAACGGTGCCGAGACTGGGCAGGGGCTGCTGAGCGGCCGGCAGAGCGCGGGCAAAACCCTTGGTGGCGGTGCCCAGCAAGGTCGAAGTCTCTTGCTTGAGCTGGTAGCGCGCGGCCAGCGCTTCGGCCTGCTGGCCCTGCACCAGCACACCCACCGACGTACCGGCGAATATCACTTCATCGCTAGCGAAGCCGTCCTGCGCGATGGGCAGCGGCAGCTTGTAGATGGCCGCGCCCAGCCTGGACAGATCCGGCTTGGCGAGCTTCTCGGCGGCCTCGTAGAGCGCGGTGGCGGCCTTGGTCGTGTAGGCCGGCTTGCACAGCGCCGCGTCGAAGAACGGCCTGGCGCCATCGGCTGCGGCTGCAGCCGCGTGCAGCAATGCTGCGCCGCAGCCGATCGCGGCGATCATGCCGTGGCGGCGATGGACGTTGAAAATGCGCATGGATGAACTCCGATTGAAAAAGTGCTTCGGAATATACCCAAAATTGCCACTGGAGGGGGTCGGGAAAGGGCTGGCGCCCTCACTCCAGGTGCCGGACCCGGTCGATTGCCTGTTCCAGCCGCTCCACCGCCATCACCTCCAGCCCGTCGATCTTCTGCTTGGGCGCATTGGCCTTGGGAATCACCGCCATCGAGAAGCCAAGCTTGGCCGCTTCGCGCAAGCGTTCCTGCCCGCGCGGGCTGGGACGGATCTCGCCGGCCAGGCCGACTTCGCCGAAGACCACCAGCCCGCGCGGCAGCGGCTTGTTGCGCATGGAGGAATGGATAGCCAGCAGCACCGCCAGGTCGGCCGCCGGCTCGGAGATCTTGACCCCGCCCACGGCGTTGAGAAACACGTCCTGGTCGAAGCAGGCAATGCCGGCATGGCGGTGCAACACCGCCAGCAGCATGGCCAGCCGGTTCTGCTCCAGCCCCACGGCCAGGCGCCGGGGATTCGGCACGTGCGCGGTATCCACCAGCGCCTGTACCTCCACCAGCAGCGGCCGCGTGCCCTCCTGCGTCACCAGCACGCAGGAGCCGGGCACCACCTGCTCGTGCTGCGACAGGAACAGCGCGGAGGGATTGCTGACGCCGCGCAGGCCACGCTCGGTCATGGCGAACACGCCCAGCTCGTTGACCGCGCCGAAGCGGTTCTTGAAGGCGCGGATCAGGCGGTGCGAGGAATGCGTGTCGCCCTCGAAATACAAAACGGTATCGACGATATGCTCCAGCACGCGCGGGCCGGCCAGGCTGCCGTCCTTGGTCACGTGCCCGACCAGGATGATGGTGGTACCCGTGCTCTTGGCGATGCGGGTGAGCTGGGCCGCGCACTCGCGCACCTGGGCCACCGAGCCGGGCGCCGAGGTCAGCGCCTCCGAGAACAAGGTCTGGATCGAATCGATCACCGCCACCTCGGGCTTCTCCGCCTCCAGCGTGGCCTGGATCTTTTCCAGCTGGATCTCAGCCAGCAGCGCCAGGTGCGGACTGTCAACGCCGAGGCGCTGCGCGCGCAACGCAATCTGCGCGCCGGACTCCTCGCCGCTGACGTACAGCACGCGCCGCTCAGCGGCCAGGTTGGCCAGCGCCTGCAACAGCAGGGTGGACTTGCCGATGCCGGGATCGCCGCCGATCAGCACCACGCCGCCGGAAACCAGGCCGCCGCCCAGCACGCGGTCGAACTCATCGATGCCGCTGGAGAAACGCGGCACGTCGGCGGCGTCGATTTCCGACAGGCGCTGCACCATCGCGGAAGCCGCCAGCGGCTGGAAGCGCTTGGCCGAGCCGGTTTCCGCCACGGTCTCCACCAGGGTGTTCCATTGCTGGCACTGCGGGCACTGGCCTTGCCAGCGTGGCGAGGTGCCGCCGCATTCGGTGCAGGTGTAGACGTTCTTGGGCTTGGCCAACTGGAGTCCTCGGGAATGGGGGGATGTGGCGGGTACACGCACGTGGGTGAGCCGCGCCTTCAATGCGGAGCACATGCGCGGCCCGGAGCCGCCCCGGCCTGCCCGCGAACGGACCGGCCGGGCTGGATGTGGCAGCGCTCCGCGCGGCCGCTCAGGCCAGTGCAGGCTGCTCGGGCGCGGTCAGCGTCGCCACAGTCACCGGCACGCGGAGCGACAGCGCGCACATCAGCTCGTAGCCCACGGTACCGCTGGCGGCGGCGACGTCGTCGATCGGCAAGCCCTGGCCCCACAGGGTCACGGGACTGCCCACCTTGGCCTTGGGGCAAGGGGTCAGGTCGACGCAGATCATATCCATGGAGACCCGGCCCACCAGACGGGTGCGCACGCCGTCGACCAGCACCGGCGCCGGGTTGTCGCCCCAGCCCGCCGCATGCCGAGGATAGCCGTCGGCATAGCCGCAGGCCACCACGCCGATGCGCATCGGCCGCTCGGCCTTGAACAGCGAACCGTAGCCAACGGTATCGCCCGGCTGGAGGTCCTGTATCGAGATCAGCTCGCTGTGCAGCGACATGGCCGGCTGCAGGCCGAAGCTGGACACATCGGCCGCCTGGCCCGAGGGCGATGCGCCGTACAGCACCACCCCTGGCCGGACCCAGGCGCGGTGGGCCTGCGGATGCCACAGCGTGGCGGCGGAGTTGGACAAGCTGGCCTCGCCCGGCAGGTTCGCGGTGGTGGCGTCGAACACTTCCATCTGGTGCGCGATGCCGCGCGCGCTGTCGGCGTCCGAGAAATGGGTCATATGCACGATACTGCCCACGCATGAGAGGGTTCGCGCACGCTCCCAGGCGGTCCGGTATTGCTCCGGGCGGAAGCCCAGGCGGTTCATGCCGGTATTGAGCTTGAGCTGGATCGCCAGCGGACCCTTGGGCCGCGCCACTTCCAGCATGCGGAGTTGTTCGTCGCAGTGCACCACGGTGGTGAGGCGGTACTGCTCCAGCAGGGCCACATCCTGCGGCTGGAAGAAGCCCTCCAGCAGCAGGATCGGGCCCTGCCAGCCCAGCTCGCGCAACAGCACGGCTTCGTTCAGGTCGAGCAGGCCGAAACCGTCGGCGGCGCGCAGGCCGGCGAAAGCACGGCGGATGCCGTGGCCATAGGCGTTGGCCTTGATCACGGCCCAGACCCGCGACTGGGGTGCGCAACGGCGCACAACGTCCAGGTTGTTGGCCAGGGCCGGTTGGTGAATGACGGCGTGAATGGGTCTTGGCATGAGATCGCTTCTAGAGGCTTGCGGCGCGGTGGCGCGGCAGGGATCCTGGCTGTCTGGCCTGAATGCCCCCGCCCGATGGTTGCACCATATCCGGGAAGACCCGGTACGCGCGGCACGTTGCACAGACGTTATTTGAACACATTAGAGCAAACATTTAGGGAATCGCGGCGCGCTTGCGTTGTCCAACCGGCGGCCCGTGGATGCTCGGAATCGCCTTATTTTCGTGTTATAAAGCCGGACGTTCCGGCCATGTTTTAAAAGTGATGCAATATGTCAAACACGGTCAGGCAAACTGCGCGGCACTCCCGGGGTTGGCACGAGCATCACTTTGACAACGACGCGGGCCCAGGTTCCCTACAGGCAACAACGGCGCCGAGCGGCGCGCTGGTGCCAGTCACGTACGGTAATAGCGATGGAGATAGAGTCCAAAGTATGAAGAAGGGTTTTTATACCATCATGGCGGCGCAGTTCTTCTCATCGCTGGCCGACAATGCGCTGCTCATCGCCGCCATCGCCCTTCTCACCGAACTGCATTCCCCGCAGTGGATGACCCCGCTGCTCAAGTTGTTCTTCGTGCTCTCCTACGTCGTGCTGGCCGCCTTCGTGGGCGCCTTCGCGGACTCCATGCCCAAGGGCAAGGTGATGTTCATCACGAACACCATCAAGATCGGCGGTTGCGCCATCATGATGTTCGGGCTGCACCCGCTGCTGGCCTATGGCATCGTCGGATTCGGCGCGGCGGCCTACTCGCCCGCCAAGTACGGCATCCTCACCGAACTGCTCCCCCCCGAAAAGCTGGTGGCCGCCAATGGCTGGATCGAAGGCCTGACCGTGGGCTCGATCATCCTCGGCACCGTGGTGGGTGGCGCGCTGATCTCGGTGCACATCTCGCAACTTCTGCTGGGCATCGACGTACCCGGCGTCAATACCGGCATCAATACGCCGGCCGAGGCTGCGATGGTGGTGATCATGCTGTTCTACGTGATCGCAGCCATCTTCAACCTGTTCATTCCCGAGACCGGCGCGCGTTACCCGCAGCAGGAAAAGAACCCGATCAAGCTGATTGCCGAATTCGCCGACTGCTTTACCGCGCTGTGGCGCGACAAGCTGGGCCAGATCTCGCTGGCCGTGACCACGCTGTTCTGGGGCGCCGGCGCCACGCTGCAGTTCATCGTGTTGAAATGGGCAGAGAAGTCGCTCAGCCTGAACCTCTCGCAAGGCGCGCTGCTGCAGGCCGTGGTGGCAGTGGGCGTCGCGGTCGGCGCGATCATGGCGGCCATGCGCATTCCCCTGCGCAAGTCGCTGTCGGTGCTGCCCTTCGGCGTGGCGATGGGCGTGGTGGTGATGCTGATGGCCTTCTACACCAAGAACAGCATGCCCGACATTACGTTCCAGTTCTTCGGCATGCACATGCCGTTGTACATGGCCATCGCCTACGTGTTCCTGATGCTGGTGGGCGGCATGTCCGGCTACTTCGTGGTGCCGATGAACGCGCTGCTGCAGCACCGCGGGCACGTGCTGCTATCGGCCGGGCACTCGATTGCCGTGCAGAACTTCAACGAGAACGTTTCCGTGCTGCTGATGCTGTGCCTGTACGCATTGCTGATCAAGCTCAATGTGCCCATCGGCATCGTCATCGTCGCGTTCGGCATTTTTGTCTGCGTGACCATGCTGCTGGTGATGCGCCAGCACCGCTACAACGTGCGGACCTTCAATTCGCTGGCCATGATCGGCGAAGACAAGCACCACTAGTGTCCCGCGTCAGAAGTTCCTTGCATTATTGACGCCACGTTGTAGTCTGCGTTGAAGGCACGCAAACGGCGAGGCGGTGATGAGAGGAAGACCAAAGGCGGAACTCGTGTTGAATGAGGTCGAACGTGAGCAACTCAAAGCGCTG